>NZ_BADV01000028.1:0-36160 GCF_000238895.1 Pseudoalteromonas sp. BSi20429
TTTGAGTTATTTACTCTTCAACGAATGCCTCGCCTTGTGTCATCCACTTTGCAGCTGGTTTGCCTTTTAAGTAATGATCAAAGTACTGCATCATACGTACTGAAAAATCGACCTGATTAGGAAACTTTTTCAAGTGGTGTGGTTCACCTTCGTATTGTAAAAATGTAGCATCTTTTCCTGCACGGCGCAGAGCTAAGTAATACTGCACACTTTCATGCCAAGGCACTGCATCGTCTTTGTCGCCAGACATTATTAAGATAGGCGTATTAACTTTGTCTGCAAAAAATACTGGTGAGTTTTCTATATAAAGTTCTGGTGCTTCAAATAAGTTTTTGCCAATACGGCTTTGTCCTGTTTCGTATTGAAATTGACGAGCAAGGCCCGATTTTAAACGTATGCCACTGTAAGCACTGGTCATGTTTGATACTGGCGCACCCGATACAACCGCTTTAAACATATCTGTTTGGGTTATCATAAACGCACTTTGATAGCCCGCCCAAGAGTGACCTTGTAAGCCTATTTTATCTGGGTCGGCTATGCCTAAATCTATTAATTTTTGGGTAGCGTTTATCATGGTTTGCGTTGACGATTTACCCGGGTGACCTATTTCAAAACGAATATCAGGTAAAAATACTGCATAACCGTTTGAGGTAAACATAGGGAAGTTAGGGCGATGATTTAATTCCATCTTAGGAAAATCAAACATGCGTTGACTCATGTAACGATAAAAATACACAACCACAGGTACTTTATCGCCTTTTTTATAGCCCGCTGGTTTTATAAGTACGCCTTGTAAGTCTTCGCCATCAAAACCTTTATAGCTTATCAGCTCTGGCTTTTCGCCCCACGCAAAATTATTAATTTGTGGGTTTAGCGTGGTCACTTGTTTTGGTGCGCTAAAGCTAAAATCTGTTTGGTAGTAATCAGGAAATTGGCTATAAGTTTGCGAGGTAAATAAGTACTTGTCAGCCTTTTTTGCTTTTTTAACCATATCAAAGCGTTTATTACCGCTAAGCACCTTAGTTAGTGTGTTAGTGGTTAAGTCGAGCTTTGCAACTTCGCTTTGTTTAGTTTGTAAGTTAATAGCAGAGACAAGTAATGTATCGCCTTTTTTAAAGCCCACTTGGGTTTTATCAAGCTTAATAACACGGTACTGCGTATTGCTTTGCTTACCATTAGTTAGGCGTTTAGCTTGCTGCGTTTTTACGTCAAATGCCCAAATATCGTATTTACTATAAGCAAGCACTTGGCTGCTATCGGTCATCCAACCAGCAAAACCATAACCAGGTTGAGCAGATGGGTAGTCGTGTTTATCATCAGCAAAGGTTGCCTGAATCACTTTTGTAAGCGGTGTTACTTTATTATTTTTTAAATCTTTTAACTGTATTTGGCTATCGCTAAAATAAGCTGCAAACTCACCATTAGGGGCAAGGCTTGGTTTAAACGGGTAGTTACTAATAATGGGAGTTTGTGTACCGGTGTTTATATTTACTGCAAAGTAATCAGCAAAAAAACCGCCGTACATTATTTTTTCTAGGTAGGGGATGTTAGATGAGCCAAGTAAAGACACATCTCGCTGAGGGTTTAGTGCAACCTCAGGCATGTTTGGTGTACTAAGTTGCGCAACTTTTTGCGAGTTAACGTGATACACCGCACTGTAATGGCGATTTTTATTAACTTCGTTCCATTGCTGCTCTTCACGCGGTTTTATTTGCGCATCGTTGTTGTGCCATACATCTAAACCTTTATGTTCACGTATGGTATCAAAGTCGTACAATGAGGCTTCGTCGGTATATTCTTTAGCTTTTACTTTAGCTGCTAATTTTGGATGGTTTTCAAAATATAAGCGCTCGCCATTTTCTGACCATTTAAGGGAGGCTGTTTTACCTAAAACCCAGGTTTTATCAGGTGAATCTATTGTTGAAAGCTTCTCGTTTTTATATAGCTGTAAACTGTAGCTTCGACGGCGCGTGTCATCATTTACATAGTTACCTAATGTAAACACTGCAATATTGTCAGTTGGGTGCCATGCTATTTTATTTGCGATTGCGCCCGGTTCATCAATTAATACGCTGCTATTAAAGTCACTTAGCTCAATTAACGCTATTTGGTTGTTATTACCATCGCTGTAACTTTGACTCACTAATAGCTGGCTGTTGGCTGAGTTAATAGCGTAGCTAAATACGTTTTCTATTGTATGGGTGCGTTTATCAGATAAATTTACGATAACAAGCGCATAGCTCTTATCTTTTTTATCGGGCGTGATAGCGTTGTCTTCTTCGTTTTTAGCGCTATCGGTTTTATCTTCTACTTTTGCGTCATCGTCTTTTTTATTTAAACGATAAGCAAGCCACATACCGTCATCAGATACCGTGTAATCTTTTACATCAGCAAAGTTTTGTTGGGCACCTGATTGCGTGTTTACGAGTACCAGATTGTTTTTAAGTGTGTCTTTTTTTTGGTTGTTTCTTTTTCAAGTAAGGTAGGTACTTGTGTAAAAGCGACCCAGTTAGCGGCTTTATTAATATGAGGTTTAGTGCCGCGCTCTACTTCTGCGATGAGAGTATTGCTTTGTAGTGAGTAAACTTGGCCAGTTGCATTTCCACGATACGGCGTTGCACTAAAAGTGAGTACTTGACCATTGTCAGATAGTTGCGTGCTTTTAGCTGATTTAAAACTAAAAACGTCTTTAAATTGTAGCGATTCTTTGGCGTGTATGCCGGTGCTAGTTAAGCTGGCAACGAGTGCCGTGCTTAATAAGGTGAGTTTTGTTTTCATTATTGATTCTCGTATTATGACATTGTTTCATTGTAACGAGTTTGGCTCACAATTCGAGCGGATCAGATAAATGGCAGCTACATACGACAAAACGACCCGTAGGTCGTTTTTTGGTATTTAATTTATTAATTTAGCAAACATTACAGCCAAATTTTTTGTAGCTCAAGCCATTGTTTTTCAAATTGAACACTTGGCTTTGCTTTAAAGTCGCTACGTACAAACTGATTCATTTTGCCTTCAACGTAGGCAAGTAAAAAGTTTGCAAGTGTAAGCTCATCACTTTGAAAGTTTTTACCTTCACGTAATTTACGCTCACGAAGTACTTGTTTAAACTGAGTTTCTAGTTTTTCAAACAAGCTTTGTACCCGCTCGCGTAAACGTTCCTGCTCACCTTGCAGAGCATCGCCAGTTAAAATACGAGTAATGCCTGGATTTTTTTCAGCAAAGGTTAGAAGTAATAATAGAATGTTATAAATGCGCGTTTGGCTTTCTTTTTCGTTTTCAATAATAATATTTATACGAGATAAAAGGGTATCTTCAATAAACTCAATTAAGCCCTCAAACATACGCGCTTTGCTCGGAAAATGACGGTATAGCGCGGCTTCAGACACACCCACCTCAGCAGCTAGTTTTGCTGTGGTGATACGTTGTCCTAAATTAGTTTCTAACATTTGTGCGAGTGCTTGCAGTATTTGCTCTTTGCGATTACTTCTTTTTGTCGCAGGCATGAACATTCCTTTTTATTAGTTATTCTTAGTGGCGCAGTTAAGAACCCTAGTCATTTTTTGTTCAAATGATTGGCGTATGTTAATGTTTTATTCAGTTTGTTTCCAGCCTTTTATAGATGTTTAGCCAGCTGTTCGATCACCTTGCGAGCTATTTCTATTTTACTTGTTGTTGGTAATTCTAGTTGTTCATTATGCCAGTACAGTGTTAAAGCATTATGATCGGAATTAAACCCTAAGCCACTTTTTGATACGTCATTAGCGCAAATCATATCTAGATTTTTATTTTGTAGTTTACCTTTAGCATAGCTTTCTACATTTTGAGTTTCGGCGGCAAACCCCACAGTATAAGGACGGTTTTGTTTAAGGTTGGCAATAGCTGCAATTACGTCAGGGTTTTTAGTTAAAGTAAGAGTGAGTTCGTCGCCTTGCTTTTTCATTTTTTGAGTCGCAATGTTTGCAGCTCGATAATCTGCTACAGCAGCGCAGCCAATAAATGCATCTGATTGCGGTGCATAGGTAAGTGACTCAGTTAATAGCTCCTCAGCGCTTTCTATATTGATAAGGTTTACGCCAGTAGGGGCTTTTATAGTGACCGGACCCGAAATTAAATTAACCTTAGCACCGAGTTGCAAAGCGGCTTCTGCCAGTGCATAACCCATTTTTCCAGAGCTGTGATTTGATATAAAGCGTACCGGGTCGAGAGGCTCACGCGTTGGGCCTGCTGTTATTGTAATTGTTTTTCCTGCAAGTAATTGCGGTTGCTCTTTTGCTATACATAGCGCAACTAGCTCATGAGGCTCTAACATGCGTCCAGCGCCTATATCGCCACAGGCTTGCTCACCTTTACCCGGGCCCCAAATAAGTACGTTACGTGCTTTTAATGTGGCTAAATTAGCTTGTGTTGCTGCGTGTGCATACATTTGCTGATTCATGGCTGGTGCAACTGCGACTTTTGCAGGCGTTGCTAGCAGTAACGTTGTTAGTAGGTCGTCAGCAATGCCGGCTGCCATTTTAGCAATAATATTACAGGTAGCAGGAGCAACTAAAATTAAGTCAGCCCATTTTGCAAATTCAATATGCCCCATTGAAGCTTCAGCAGAAGGGTCTAGTAATGAGTCAGAGACTGTTTCTCCACTAACGGCTTGCATGGTCAGTGGTGTAATAAAGTGTTTAGCTGATTCAGTCATAACTACTTTTACTTCACAACCAGAGTCTTTTAATCGCCTAACGAGTTCTGCACATTTATAAGCTGCAATACCGCCGGTAATACCTAGTACAATTTTTTTGTTTGTTAAGTTAGTCATGGATGTTCATCAGTTTTTATTAAATATTGGGCTTAAAATAACAAATCTTTACCCATACAGCGAAGTTTTTTAATTCGAAATAACAGGCTAAATTTTAAATTTGCATTACATTTATAAGACACTTTCGCCTCTCAAGGATGAATAATGCAACTTACTTCACTACCAAACTCACTTCGACCTCGTGAAAAGCTCATAGCAAAGGGGGCTAAGGCGCTGACTGACGCAGAGCTTCTTGCCATATTTTTACGAACAGGGTTACCGGGAATGAATGTAATTGAGTTGGCTCAGCATTTATTAAACGAGAATAAAACACTTCATAATTTGTTTAATGCTAGCATTGAGGAGTTTTGCTCTCAAAAGGGATTAGGGACCGCTAAGTATGTTCAGCTACAAGCTGTGTTAGAGCTAAGCCAACGTTATATGCAGGAGCGTTGCCAACGAGACGCCGTGTTTAATTCGCCAAACTCAGTTTACGATTACCTAACAATTCAAATGCGGGGCTTACAACAAGAAGTATTTATGGTGTTATACCTAGATAGCCAAAATAGATTAGTAAAAGATGAAATACTTTTTTATGGCACAATTAATTCTGCCAGTGTTTATCCGCGTGAAGTGGTAAAGGCTGCGCTTAAAAATAATGCAGCCGCTGTTATTTTTGCGCATAATCATCCAAGTGGTATTGCAGAACCGAGCCAAGCAGACAAACTTATTACTAATAAATTGCAGCAAGCACTGCAATTGGTCGACATAAGTGTGCTTGATCACATCATTGTTGGTGGAGAAACGTGTGTTTCGTTTGCCGAGCGAGGCCTGATTTAGCTTTGTTAGATACAGAAGTGTGTTAAAAATGAGCTGTTTAACGTGTTTTGGCAAATTAGTTTAATTTAAATGCAGTTTTTACTTTCCCTAAGGGCATTCGATCTTTATAATTAGCCGCTATCAAATTTACATATATGAGCTGATTGGATAGATCAGTGTTTGATCTTTGCCTGTAAAAGCTGTATAAAGAGCGCCCTTCGATTTATCTCTAGGGCGGAAATACACGGCCTTAGATTAAATTAAGCTCGAGCGAAGTTATTGGAGATATATAGACATGTCTAAAGTATGTCAAGTTACAGGTAAGCGTCCTGCGGTTGGTAATCACCGTTCACACGCGAGAAACGCGACTAGACGTCGTTTCCTACCTAACCTACAAACACACCGTTTTTGGGTTGAAAGTGAAAAACGTTTTGTAACATTACGCACTACTACTAAAGGTATGCGTATTATCGATAAAAAAGGCATCGACACGGTTCTTACAGAAATCCGTGCTCGCGGCGTTAAAGTTTAAGGATCTGAATCATGCGCGATAAAATCCGTTTAGTTTCAACTGCCGGTACTGGTTTTTTCTACACTACTGACAAAAACAAACGTAACATGCCTGAGAAGATGGAAATCAAAAAGTTTGATCCAAAGATTCGTAAACATGTTCTTTTTAAAGAAGCTAAAATTAAGTAATTTTAGTTCTTTTAGAATTTAAAAACCCAGCTTAGGCTGGGTTTTTTGTTTTTAAAAATATGATTAGTGAATTGATATAAAAAAACCTCGTTGGCATAACCAACAAGGCTTTTAAATCAATAAATGAAAACACAATTAGATTTTTGTGAATGCATCTTGTAGTGGTGGTACTACTTGCTTTTTACGGCTTAGTACGCCATCTAACCATACTTTATCATTCTCTGGTTTTACACCGTAAGCCTGCTCAACTAAGTTTGCATCGTCAGATACAATTAGCATTTCTGAGCCTTCTTTCATTATATCGGTAAGCAGTAAAAATACAGAGTGGCGATTACCCTCAACTTTTAGCTTAGCAATATCGGCTGCAAGGTCTGCTTTAATGTCGTCAAAAACAGCAAGGTCGATTACTTCTAGTTGGCCAATGCCTACTAGGTTACCGTTCATGTTGAAATCTTTAAAGTCACGCATTACTAAATCACGTGCTGGTGTGTCTTCTACCGCAGATTTAACACGGAACATATCCATACCCAGTTCTTTAAAATCTTCTACGCCTGCAATTTCAGCTAGCGCTTCAACACATTTAATATCGGCAGTGGTACATGTTGGTGATTTAAATATGACTGTGTCGCTTAAAATTGCACACATCATAATACCCGCGATGTCTTTAGGGATTTCTACGCTGTAGAAGTCGTACATCATTTTAATAATGGTGTTTGAACAACCAACAGGACGAATCCAACATTCAAGCGGAGTAGATGATGTTAAGTCACCTAATTTGTGGTGATCTACCACGCCAACAACGCGAGCTTGGTCGATATCATCGGGTGCTTGTGTTTTTTCTGTGTGATCTACAATATACACATCTTCACCCGCGTAGCTTAATTTAAGCTCTGGTGCTTCGAAGCCAAATTTATCAAGGATAAATTGAGTTTCAGGTGAAATTTCACCAAGACGAGTTGGAATTGCAGGCTCATCGATTTGGTTTTTTAAATAAGCCAGTGCAATTGCACCACAAATAGAATCTGAATCTGGGATTTTATGGCCCACTACATACATAGACATTGACGGAACTCCTTTAAATTTGCCGATATTCTAACAAAGTCTGCGGCCTTTAACATATAGACAGCGCAATTAAGTTTTAGTTACACTTTAAAATCTTGAATTTACTAGGTGTATTAATATGCGACTGGGCCGTAAAGGTTGGAACAACGTTATAATATTTTCGATGTTGATTATGATCTTCTTCTTAAATGGCTGGCATAAGCAACTTTTGGGAGGGGAGGATAAACCAACATTACAAGCCGTACTCCCCCAGCAAAGTTTTGTACTGACACTGCAATTTGTTGATCAAAAAATTGAGCGAATAGGAACAAGCTGGCGTACAACCCCACTACAAAAAGACATACCGCTTGTGTGGCAAGCATCTGAGCAGCAACTTAGTGATTTAATTAACCAATGGCAAAGCGCGCAGTTAATGGGCGTTAACGAATCTGTTGTTTTTAATCCTAATGCGCCTTTATATGTTGCTACATTTGAGTTGGCTGGCGAGAGTTTACCTTGGGTTTATTTGCTTTATAAAGGCGATGGGCAATATTACTTACTCGAAAAGAGTAGCCAACGAATACTCGCACTCGATTTAAAAACTGCACAGCAGTTATTTCCTAGTTTTGATTTTTCACAAAGTGAGTCTAATTAATGCCTGAATTACCAGAGGTAGAAGTGAGCCGAATGGGCATCACTCCCCACGTACAAAACCAAGTTGTTACAAAGGTAAATATTTACAATGCCAGTATGCGCTGGCCAGTGCCAGATGACGTGTATCAACTTGAAGGGCTAATTGTTACTAGTATTGAACGACGAGCTAAATACTTACTTTTGCACTGTGAGCTTGGGAGCACTATTTTACATTTGGGTATGTCAGGTAATTTACGTGTTGTAGATAAAAGTGAGCCGCTTAAAAAGCATGACCACGTAGAGTTTATTTTTGGCAACGGTAAAGCACTGCGCTTAAACGATCCTCGTCGCTTTGGTTGCTGCTTATGGCAAGAGCCAGGTGAAGTGCATAAGCTACTCTCTAAGCTAGGCCCTGAGCCGCTTACCGATGATTTTTTTGCTAAACGCGTGTACGAACAATCGCGCAATAAAAAAGTACCCGTAAAGCAATTTATTATGGATAACGCAGTGGTGGTTGGTGTTGGTAATATTTACGCGAATGAATCGTTATTTAAAGCGGGTATACATCCAAAGCGAGAAGCGGGAAAAGTATCGCTCAAACGTTATCAAGCACTTATCCCTATTATAAAAGACACGCTTGCTGCGGCCATTATGCAAGGTGGTACAACGCTTAAAGACTTTGCACAAAGTGATGGTAAGCCCGGGTATTTTGCTCAAGAGTTATTAGTATATGGGCGCAAAGGCAAGCCATGTATGACGTGTGAAAACGAATTGGAAGAAATTAGATTGGGGCAGCGCAGTACTATTTTTTGCTCAAATTGCCAAAAGTAGTTATCTAGTTATCTAGTTATCTAGTTATTTTAATTTTATCGATTCTAAATTTAATGATATTTAAGGGCCAGCTTTAAAAGCTGGCCCTTTATTTTAAAGCTCGAACGGTGCTACACCGACCGCTTTCATTTTATATCCTACCTGCGCTATTTCGCCCGACCATGTTTCAGTACTTATTATTCCAGTTACAACAATTGCGTCGTATAGGCTATCTATTGGTACTCCACCTTTAATTGTTACATGGACTATTTGATTTGGCGGTGGTGGTGGTACGTGTATACAGGCGCCAAAATAAGGAACGAGTAAAAACTCGGTAATTACTTCGCTATCGCCCTCAAGTGGCACAACAAAACCAGGCAAACTCACCGATTGGCCATCAAGTGCCTTTACCACTGGAGCATCTAAATCGGGTTGCACCCAGTTTTGATCACTACCTTCGTGATTAGCTTGTGCTTGAGTGTCTATTTGCACGTGGTTTTTAGGGATTAAGTCTTCCCAAAAAATTTCTTTTGGTGGATTAGCATAACTCGCTACGCTTATAAATAATAAGCCAATAGCAGCAATGTACTGAAAAGCTGTTTTAAAAAATGTCATAAAATCCCTAAAAATTATGCTTTTATACTCATACCATCGCTGAGTGAATAAAAATAAGCGCGAGTAGCGGGTATTAAGCCAATAATAAAACCGGCTGCCATAATAACGCCGATTAAGCCCAGTTCATAGTAAGAGAGTATTGTGATATTTACGCTTATACCGGCATGGCTTTGTAAGTAACCGCCGGCTGAAAAAATAGCTAAATAGTAAAGCACACTACCTGCTAGGCAACCAAGTAAAGTGGTTAGTAGTGACTCAATACTTATAAGTGTAAATAAATGCCAAGGCCGAGCGCCTACCGAACGTAATATAGCAAGTTCGCGACGACGCTGACTTAAATTTGCAAGCAATGTCGTTAGCATGCCAAGTAGGCTTACTAACACGACAACAGCTGAGAATAGCAAAAGTATTTTTTCTACTATGGCGAGCATTTCCCATAACTCTTTAAGTGTTACGGTTGGCATAATCCCAAGCAGGGCTTCTGGCTTATATTGATTTATATTGCGCCTAATTTGTAGTGTGTACAAAGGCGAATTAAATCCCATTAAAAATGCTGTAATTTGTTTTGGATGCCCAACTAGGTCGTTATGTTCGTCATGCTCATGCTCATGCTCATGCTCATGCTCATGCTCAAGCTCAAGCTCAAGGCTAGCTTTACCGCCGTGAATTAAATCGATTGCAGCCAAAGGAATATGCAGCGTTTTATCAACAGGCGTGCCAGTAGGGTTTAAAATACCGACGACTTTAAATGGGTTATCGTCATGATGATGAAAGCTGGTGTTCCCCATACCGTGCGATATAACAATAGAGTCGTTAAGTTTATAACCTAATTTATTTGCAACTTCACTACCTAGCACCACTTCGTTAATTGCAGCAAAAGGGTGGCCTTTGTTAAAGGTTAAGTTTTGTTTTTTTGCAAAGCGATAATGGCTAAAGTAATCAAGTGTTGTGCCTAGTACCGCTTGGCCTTTATGGCTGTCGCCTAGGCTTATAGGTATGCTCCATTTTACGCCTCGCTGACTTGTTATGTATTCATAACTTTTCCAGCTTACGCCGTTATTAGTATGGCCAATTCTAAATACTGACGAAAGCAGCAACTGTATGTCGCCGGTACGCGCACCAACAATTAAATCAGTGCCCGAAATAGTATTACTAAAACTACTTTTAGCATCAATTCGTACTCGCTCAATACTTAAAAGTAACATTACACTAATTGCGATAGTAAATAATGTAAGCAGTACACTTGCGCGGCGGTTTAATAAGCTTTTGTAAGCAAGTTTAGCGAGATTAGCGAGAATCATACTTGTTCCTGCAAGCTTATAAGGTCAATGGAGCGGTCAAATAAAGGCTTTAGTGTTTCATCGTGGCTCACAAATACCAATGTACTATTAGATAACTTTGCTTGTTCAAACAGTAGCTTTATAAAGCTCTCACGGTTATTTGTATCGAGTGCAGATGTGGGCTCATCAGCAATTATTAATTCAGGGCTGCCTATAAATGCGCGAGCGGCAGCAACGCGCTGTTGCTGTCCAATACTCAATGTCGCTACATCTTTATGGTGATACTGCGCAGTAAGGCCTAAAGCATTTAATAACCGCATCGCTTCTTTTTGTAAGGCAGAGCTTTTATTTGATGATTGCTTTAATATTTTTTGTTTTCGGCTTTTTGAAAACTCACACCCAAGCGTTATATTTTCAATGGGAGTTAAATAAGGAAGCAGGTTAAAGTTTTGAAAAATGTAGCCAATGTGATCCGCTCTAAAAACATCACGGGTAGTATTGCTTAATGTAGTTAGGTTTTTGTCTAAAATTGATACCTCACCGCTAGTGGCTGTATTAATGCCAGCAAGAATCGCTAATAAGGTCGATTTACCTGAGCCACTAGGACCGTGTAAAAAAATATGCTCACCTTTTTCGATAACTAGCTCTTTTATGTTGAGCGTGGGTGAGCTATCGCTTTTATGCCACTTAAAAGTTACGTTTTTTAGGTTGATCATTATCTCGTTACCAACCCCAGTAGTTTAGATCTTTGCGCATTTTTAGCTGTCTTATTATATTTAATGGCTTGGGTTTTAGTTTTTCGTTACTTTGTAAAAATTCATTAGCTGCATTTAATACGCGTTGGCTAGATTGACCATCGGTATACGGATGAAGTTCCTGGCAATAGCTTTTAATATTTTGCATTAAATCACTAGGTTTAGTAAGCGCGTGTTCAATAGCTGCTTCTACTTCATCTGCGTCGGTAATATCAAGTAAATGAGGAAGTGGTTTTTGATTACAAAACGTGACTACCGGTTTACGTAGTAGTAAAAACATTAAAAGAACTGACGATGTATCGCACAGCATAACATCGGCAGCTTGCAATAACGGCAAAACGTTATCGGTTTCAATAAATGTTAGACTTTCGTTACTCAGCGCTTTGTATTTATTAACCCATTCGGCAGGCATTTTAGGATGAAACTGCATCAAAATACGCCACTTACCTTGTTCACTAAAATGTTTTATTTGCTCATATAATTTAGGAGCAAGTGATAGCTTTCGTGAGAAAGTAGAGCATATAAGTAAAGTAGGGCGAGGGTCGTCACTTACATAAGGATTATTTGAAGTATTGCTAAAAAGTGGATCGAGTGTTGGCCAGCCAGTTTCAGTTACTTTAAAGAAACCATGCTGCTTAGCTAGCTCTTTAAATCGGGTTGTTGTATTTGGGCCTTGCGTACAATATAAATCGTAACAACCACGAATAGTAAAATGACCACGATTACCTTCAGAGCTACGCTTTTCAGAATTAAAACCATGAAATACAGCTACTTTTTTACCTGGAATAAAGCTAGGTACTATATTACCCGGTATAAATGTAATGTTTGGAATCCAGCTTTTAACATCTTTTATGGTATGTAAACGCTGCTCGTTTGTGGTTAAAAAATCGGGGTTTACTTCGCTACCCGCTAAAAACCAGCGTACTTCACCACCATGTGCCAATATTTGCGCCTGCAAAGGTCTCAAGATAGCGTATGAATAATTCTGAGAAATATACATTAAGTATTTTTTATTTTTAGTGGCAGTTAAGTAGTTCAAGCTATCTCCTCAGGCTGGTTAGCACATTAAGTTTACCCCATTGCGACTCGCTTATAAATATATGCCTTTATTTGTTTTAAGCATCCGATTGAGCTTTGAGGTTGGCTAGATTATTATACAGCCCATATAACCCCATACCATACTTTGCTCAAAGAGCATCCCTAACCCCGGAGATAGCATGACTAGCTATAAAGTTTTAGACGTAAACGATGATTTACCCATTCGTACCAAAGGTGAAGTACACAGCGGTAAAGTTCGTTCAGTTTATTGGTTAACTGATGAAGACAGCGCGCGATTAATTAAAGACAAAGGCTACCAAGTACCGACAGGTACTGAGCTTGCTATTATGGTTATTTCAGATCGAATTTCTGCATTTGATTGCATTTGGCAAGGCGAAAATGGTTTAAATGGCGTACCAGGTAAAGGTATAGCGTTAAACTCAGTGGCAGCCCATTGGTTTAAGTTATTTGATAAAGCAGGCCTTGCGGGTAATCATATTGTTGATATTCCGCATCCGTATGTGTGGATTGTACGCAAAGCCAGTACAGTAAAAGTAGAGGCAATTGCTCGCCAATATATTACGGGTAGCATGTGGCGTGACTACGCTAAAGGCATACGTAACTTTTGTGGTATTGACTTGCCAGAAGGCTTAAAAGCGAACCAAAAGCTTGATAACGTTTTAATTACGCCATCAACAAAAGGTATTATTGAAGGCGTTGCTGATATTCCGCCAGTTGATGATGTAAATATAACTCGCGCTAACATTACTAATAACTTAGATGTATTTAACTTTAAATCGGCAGATGACGTAACCAAATACGAAAAACTGTTAGTTGAAGGTTTTAAATTAATTAGTGATGAGCTAGCGAAGCTTAACCAAATTTTTGTAGATACAAAGTTTGAGTTTGGTTATGTAGAGGATTTAAATGGCGCGCAACAGCTTATATATATTGATGAAGTAGGCACGCCTGATTCGTCACGTATTTGGGATGAAGCTGCATACAAAAACGGTAAAATTGTTGAAAATTCTAAAGAAGGTTTTCGCCAATTACTTATTAATAATGTGCCAGAGAGCGACGTATTATTAAATAAAGATCGCATGAGTGAGCGTGAGCAATTAGCAAAAGATTATATTTTACCAGAATCAGTAATGCTTGAAGTGTCAAATACCTATGTTGGCATAGCGAGCAAAATTGTAGGTAAAGATATTGTGATCCCAGAGAATCCTCGTCAAGAAGTCATTACTATTTTAGATAACGATTACGAATTAATTGTTAAATAGCAGTACTTAAGTGCTAACAAAGCCAGTAACTAAGTCTTTATTTTTAGTTACTGGGCTATAATTCTTGCAATTAGTGCTCGTCTCTAATTAACTTAACCTAACATTAATATTTAGGTGTTGTTATGTTTGAGCGGGCATTGCAAAAGTTTGCTAAAAGTCATTACTTTTTAGCTATAGGTTTGTTTTTTAGTCAGTTTGCTTTAAGTGCGAATATTGAATTAGTAATAGAAGATCAACACGGCCAAAAGTTATCAGGTGCAGTGGTTGAGCTTAATATTGCTGACAAACAAGCCACACCATCAAATTTGCCCATTGCTATAATGGATCAAGTCCATAAGCAGTTTTTACCCGAATTATTAGTTGTACAACAGGGTCAAAAAGTTAACTTTCCTAACAGCGATAATATTCGCCATCATGTTTATTCTTTTTCACAAGCTAAGCCTTTTCAACTAAGATTATATTCAGGGCAACCAAAAGAGCCCATTACGTTTGAGCAACAAGGGGTTGTTGTTTTAGGGTGTAATATTCATGACTCTATGGTTGGCTATATCTATGTAGCGAGTAGTGAATCCGTATATAAAACAGATAAAAAAGGCTATGTTAGTTTGCCTATTAATACGCTGCCTGCACAAGTGAGTGTGTGGCACCCTTTACAAACAGCGCCATTGGAGAATAAAAAAATGATAACAATTAATTCTCAAAAACAGTTACAGATAACAGTAAACACATCGACCCCAGCACCTAGAAATACCTTTGGTAGTAAGTTTAAGGCTGGTAATGACTAATAGTTTACGAAATCGCATAACCATTTTATGTGTTGGCTTAGTGTTATTAACCACTATGGTCAGCTTGTTTAGTTTTTGGTGGTCTACGAGTAAGTTTCAAGAAGAAAAAGTAAATCAAGACATTACCGTAGCGCAAAATGTTTATAAGCAATATTTAAAATCAAAAGAAAGCCTACTACTAACCGCAGCAAAAGTACTCACCTCCGACTTTGGTTTTAAGCAAGCTGTAGCAACGCGGGATGCCGGGACAATAAGCAGTGTGTTGTTTAATCATAGCCAACGTATTGATGCCGAATTAATGCTGCTACTTGATTTATCGGGTAGGCTTATTTCCGCCAATACTGACGAAGACGCTTTTGCACATAACTTAAAGCCGTTAATGGAAGAGCTTTTAAGTGCGCCAGAAGAGTCTAGTTTTGTGGTGCTAAATAACGAGCTTTACCAAATTATTTTATTACCCGTAAGAGCGCCACGTACAGTGGCCTATAGTTTGGTGGGTTTTAAAATTGATGACAATGTAGCCCATGAACTAAAAAGCTTAACAGGCATGGATGTGAGCTTTATAGGTAGCGCTGACGATATTGTTATTAGTTCATTAGCTAATCGCCCTGAGCAATTTGAACCTGTTAGCTATTTTAGTACCGTAACCACATCGCGTTTTTTTGGTGAGTATTTGGTGTATCGTAACCGAGATATAGATTTACCATCGTTGTTGACCCATCCTATAATTATTTTACTGAGCGCCGATTTAACACAAAGTTATAGTGACTTCGAAAAACTTCTTTTTACACTTATTATTTTAGCTATTTTAACTATGTTTGTAGGTGTTATTACGAGCAGCATATTTGCAAATAACTTAACTACGCCACTTACTCAACTAGCTGTAATAGCAAGGCAATTTGCACAAGGTAATTATGCTTTTGAATTTAAAGGGCGAAGGCAAAGTACCGAAATAGACACGCTAGTCGCAGCGTTTGATAGCATGGGTAATGATATTAATCAGCGCGAGCAACAAATTAGCTTTCAAGCCAGACACGACTCCCTAACAGGCTTTTATAACCGCTCAGCCATGCTTGAGGTGCTTGATGATGAGTTAGATTCATCAGCCGAGTACACGCTCGTTGCAATAGACATAAAGGGTCTTCGCCATATAAACGATAAGCTCGGTCCGCGCATTGGTGATGACTGCCTAAAGGCGGTTGCTTGCAGAATAAGTGAGTTTTCGGATGAGTTAGGGGGCTTTCATGCTCGTATTGGCGGCGATGAGTTTTTAACTGTGTTTCCGACGGCTGCAGCGCGCGAACACAAAAGCGGGATTGTTGGCTTAATGGCACAATTACAAGCGTGCTACACCATTCAAAAACTAAAAATTAACTTACGCTTTAGTGCGGGCATTGTGCAGTATCCTACGCAAGGAATTGCAAGTGATGACTTAATGCGCCGCGTGCTAATTGCTGTTGAAAGTGCTGCAAACACACAAGAGAGCATACATTATTATCAAAATGGTGAAGACGAGGCGCACTTAGAGCGCTTAATAATGCTTGATGAATTAAAGCAGGCTATTAGTGATGATGATGGTCAGCTATTTATGACCTATCAGCCAAAATTACACATGAAAACGCAAAAAATAGATAAAGTTGAGTCACTTATTCGCTGGCAGCGAAAAGATGGTAGCTGGGTTAATCCTGAACTGTTTATTGACTTAGCTGAGCAGTCGGGCCTTATTGTTGAGCTTACTGGGTGGGTTGTTAATACGGTTGTAGCACAAGTAGCTGATTGGCAGTTTAAAAATATAAACTTACAGGCTGCAATAAATGTATCTGCGCAAGACATAGCATTTCCGGGTTTTCATGCTGCATTAGTTCGTACGCTTAAAAAGTACAAAGTAGATCCTAAGCTGATCACTATTGAGCTTACTGAGCGCGATATGATCGAAAACGAAGAAAAAGGTATTAAAGCGCTCGAAAACCTAAAGGCAATTGGCGTTAAAATATCATTAGATGATTATGGTGTAGGGCAAACATCACTTGGTCGATTAAAAATGTTACCGATTGATGAGCTTAAGCTAGATAAGTGCTTTATCCTAAAACTTGATGAATCGCAAAAAGATCAATTTATAGTGCAATCATCAATTACGTTGGGGCATCAGCTAGGTTTCTCGGTTGTAGCTGAGGGGGTTGAAACACTTGGCTCATTAAATTTACTTAGAGGCATGCAGTGCGACCATGCACAAGGCTATTACTTAAGTAGGCCTTTAAAAGCAGAACTATTAGAAGAATGGCTGGAGGAATACTATGAAAAAAATTAAATACTTATTAGCAAGTTTGTTTTTAATAATTAGTGTACCGAGCATTGCAAGCAATGGAAAACTGCTAGCTACGCCGGGAGTTTCTCAAATTGAAGGCAGTGGCGGCGGTGGTATTGTACCGTGGGCACAACTTGCTGGGTACGCAAGTGATGACGAATTTTCGGTAAATGGCTTTTGTAGCCGCGCAGATGTAACCGACTACACACTTGACGTATGTGGTGCACAACTTAATTTATTTAATCGCGTTGAGCTCAGTTATGCCCAACAGCGCTTTGATGTACCAGCACTTGATGCTGAAATAGAGCAGTCAATTACAGGTGCTAAAATACGTTTATATGGCGATATTGTTTACAGTGATTGGCCACAACTTAGCTTAGGTATTCAGCATAAATCACTGGATGATGGCAGTATTGCAACACTTGTAGGCGCAGAAGATACTAGCGGCACTGACTACTACCTCGCTGCTAGTAAGTTACATTTGGGGGCTATTGCTGGTTATAACTGGTTTTGGAACGTAACCACACGATACAGCGAAGCTAATCAACTTGGTTTGCTTGGCTACGGTGGAGAAAATGGTAGTGGTAAAGTGCTATTTGAAGGCAGCACAGCACTATTTTTTAGTCGTGAAGTAGCCGTTGGTGTTGAGTATCGTCAAAAATCAAATAACTTAAACTTAGGCGAACAAGATTGGAAAGACTTATTTGTAGCATGGATGCCTAATAAGCACGTAAGTGTGACAGCGGCTTACCTTGATTTAGGAAGCATTGCAGGGGCTGACGATCAAACAGGTTGGTATTTATCGGTAACAGGGTATTGGTAATGAAAAGCGTTGGTATTTTTATAGTATGCGTAGGATTGCTTTGTAGTTGTGCTAGCTCAACACAATTATCGCTTTATCAAAAGCTCGATGGTAAAGCGGGGATAGGCAGAATTGTTGATAGCTTTATCTATCAAATAGGTAATGACGAGCAGATAATTCATTACTTTGAACACAGCAATATAGCGTACTTTCGCCAAGGGTTTATTACTCATATGTGTATGTTAGTAGAAGGCCCATGTACATACGATGGCGACTCTATGGTAGCAATCCATACAGGTATGCATATTACAGAGAAAGACTTTAATCATGTGGTTGATTTACTTATAAATGCAATGAATGAGCAGAACATTAGCCATAGTTTGCAAAACGATATTCTCTCTAGAATGGCACCACTTCGTGGTGAAATTATAAAAATGTAGCCATAAAGGCTTTAAAGTAATTATTAAGTAAAGGGAACCTTGCTTTGATGTCATTGTCCACTTAGAATTATTTCATAAAAACAATAATTGGCAAATATAGCTTGTATGGCTTACCTATTTATCTCTCGCAAAAATGTACACGCAAAATACTATAGAAAAATAATCAAAAAATTGTCGATGGATTGCCAATTACATATCATGGGAGCCCCTAAGCTTTCTGCTGTTAAGTATTTAAAAGATGCGTTTCAAGTTAATTTTACTGATGTAGTTAACTCTCAGCTAAAACGCAAAAGAGCACGTAATGCTATCTGGAATAGTCCTATTATTACTGCTGTTTACAGTGCTGGGTTAGTTTTATTTGAACGATTACGATACGCTAAGTATTTAGCCTTATTAACCGAGACTAATCCTGACTGCATTGTTATTTGGAACGGCAATAAACTTCCAAATACGACCGTTGCTATGGCTGCAAAAGCATTAGGTGTTAAGCAGTTTTATTATGAAAATGGTTTACTACCCGGTACAAGCAGTTTAGACCCTAATGGTATTAACTATAATGCGTCGTTAAGCCGTGACCCTTCTTTTTACCTAAATTTTGACCCACAAAATAAGCTAAACTTTTGTGCGCCGGATTTAATTCCAAGAGCTGATCATAAAAAGCGCTGTGAATTTGAATGCGCCGATGTGCCAGAACGCTATATATTTGCGCCTTTTCAAGTACCTCACGATACTCAATTAGCTAGCTTTTCTCCGTGGATAAACTCTATGGACATGTTTTACGACGAGGTGATTAAAGCGGTCAAAAGCTTAAACGATCCAAGTTTAAAAGTGGTTTTTAAAGAGCATCCGTCGTGGCATAAACATTACGCTCATCTTTATGAAAAAGATCCGATTGCAATTTTTGCTAATGGAAATCAAACAAGTGATTTGATTAAGTGCGCTGAAGCCGTATTAACGATTAATTCAACGGTCGGCTTAGAAGCATTGCTGCTCAATAAACGAGTTTTAACTCTTGGACAAGCCTGTTACAACATTGAGGGTTTGGTAAAGCATGCAAGCACTGCAGAGCAGCTAGCAGAGAATATGAACGAAGTAGTGCAGGGCTGGCAACCAAATACATTATTAAAGGATAAGTTTTTTAGCTTTATTGAACATGTATATTGTATTCCTGGCGTTTGGAAACACACTGAAGATAAACACATTAAAGCGATTGAAGCGCGTTTTACGGGTAATGACGAGTTTGCTAAGTATCATGGTGATAAGGAATCGTAGTGAAAAACCTAATTAGCTGTCAGCAATTACACGAGCAACTTAATAATCCTGCATTAGTGATATTTGATGCAGGTATGCTGCGCCCAGGTGTTTTGGGTACTTATTCGCCGCAAGCAATGCTGCCTAACGCTAAACGTTTTGACATAAAAAACGAATTGGCCGATAGATCAAATCCCTTACCAAGTATGGTATGCAGCGAGCAGCAGTTTACCCACATGATGCAAAATGCAGGTGTAAATAACGACTCGTTTATAGTTGTATACGAAGATGGCGGTTTATTTAGCGCAGCAAGAGCGTGGTGGATGTTTAAAGCTATGGGGCATCACAATGTTAAAGTACTCAGTGGTGGCCTTAAGACGTGGTTAGAGAGCGGTTACGCCATACAACAAGGTTATAGCAAAGCGTCAGGTAAAGGTGATTTTACGGCAAACTATAATTCTGAGTATTTTATTAATAGCCAACAAGTGGTTGACGCAATCGATGAGCCCAGCACTGCATTGCTAGATGCACGTGCTTATAAGCGTTTTACAGGCGAAGAAAGTGAACCCCGAAAAGGTATGCGTAGCGGGCATATCCCAAATAGTCGCTCGTTACCTTTTATGAATTTACTCAATAAAGGTGAAGCAAAACCACTTACTGAAATTAAAGCGATATTTAATGACGTGGTTGATGATGCGCAGCAGCTACAATTTAGCTGTGGCTCAGGTATTACAGCCTGTGTTTTAGCGTTATTTGCTACCGAGTGTGGTTACAGTAATTTAAGCGTTTATGATGGTTCGTGGAGTGAGTGGGGCGCAAGTGATTCATTGCCCATCGCCACGGGAGAAAAGTAGACGTGTTGGATATGTAAAGCTTGCTCACGTTAAAAGCGCAGCGCCTCTAAACCTCTTTGTGAATAACAGTATTTAAAAATATTACTCACAAGGAGAAGTGAAAGAGAAGAAAATGAGAAGGTAAAAACCAGTGCTTACTCGTATTTGAATACTATTTTTATACAATCACTTACTCTAAAAGCGCAGCGCCTCTAAACCTCTTTGTGAATAACAGTACTTAAAAATATTACTCACATGGAGAAGTGAAAGAGAAGAAAATGAGAAGGTAAAAACCAATGTTTGCTCGTATTTGTATTAAATGGTTTTTACTTTCTAAAACCATAAGGGCAGTTTTTACAACCATTTTTGCAGCACGAACCACGCTTTAAAAAAAACCACTTACTAAATATCATGTAACCATTTTGCATGGTGTAGTCGAGCCCTTCAATTAAATTGTCGTTACCTCTGAATTGTTTTGCAAAGTCTATTTGAGTTTTAATAGGTTGTGTATAAACACCCTTTAAAAAAGTATTTATTTTATTAAGCGTGCACTTGCGGCATAAACAACTTGTTGCTGTGATATCAAGCGGTAAAATAGCTGGCAGCTCATTGCACCAACACGCTGATATATCGTCTACATTACACGTTAGAGTACTGTGGCATTGAGTGCAGTTAAGTTCAGTCATTATAATTCTTTTTAGTAACAGTGAGCCAAGAATAACAAATATTATGAATACACAAAAAGCATTAGCTGAATTTATTACATTTGGTGAGCAAAGGGATGAAGCTATATCGGTTATCGTTTCAAGCCCTGCTGATAGCAATAAAACTCATTATACTCTCTCAACCGAGGTTTTAATTGATGTGCTTAAGCGCTGTTTAAGTAACGAAATAGACTTAGATGATTTAGAGCTTTGGGCAAACGTAATTGAATCGCGAGATGACATTGATTGTGCAGAGCATGAAGGTTTTATTTATGCGCTCAGTAATAGCGAGCAAATGGGAGAGCTTAATCATCAAAAGCTTGCTCAAATAGTTGCGTTAGTAAAAATTTGATTTGTTTAAAAAGCGAGGTGTAAAACCTCACCTACAATATATGCAATCCTGTAGGTGCGAATTTACTTCGCGCTCATGTAACGTGGCTTTGGTGTTTAAAAAGCGAGGTGTAAAACCTCACCTACAAAAAAACCGCATTTCAATTGAATGCGGTTTTTTAAATTGAAGACAATCGTTTTAAGCGATTATTTATGATATCCCAAGCACGTTTCGACTTCGTTTTTAGAACCTAAAATAACGGCTACACGCTGGTGGATTGCATCAGGCTGAATATCCATAATACGCTCGGTACCGGTTGATGCGATACCGCCAGCTTGCTCTACTAACATAGCCATTGGATTTGCTTCGTAAAGTAGGCGTAATTTATTTGGCTTTTTAGGATCTTTAGTGTCGGTAGGGTAAGTAAATAAACCACCACGGCTAAGTACGCGATGCACGTCGCCCACCATTGCTGCAATCCAGCGCATATTAAAGTTTTTAGCGCGAGGGCCTGTATCACCTGCTAGCAAATCATTGATATAATTTTGCATAGCTGGCTGCCAATGGCGTTGGTTAGACGTATTAATGGCAAATTCGTTTGTATCAGCAGGGATTTCGGCAAAATCTTGTGTAAGTAAAAAGCTGCCTTGTGTTTTATCAAGGGTAAACATGCGCGTGCCTTTACCTGTAGTCAGCGCAAGCATTGTTGACGGGCCGTAAAGTACGTAACCTGCTGCAACTTGTTTGTGGCCTGGCTGCATGAAAATGCTTTCATCAACAGCGTCTGAGCCTTCAGGCGCTTCCATAATAGAAAATATAGTACCGACAAGAGAGTTAATATCGGTATTTGACGAGCCATCCAATGGATCAAATGCCACTATAAATTTAGCGTCTGGGTTACCTGCTACTGTGTAGTCTTCTTCTTCAGAGGCGATTGCTTTAACCGTACCTGATTCCAGTAAAATATCTTTTAACAGCTGATTAGATAATACATCGAGCTTTTTTTGAGTTTCACCTTGAATGTTTTCATCAAGGGTTGAGCCCAATACGCCAGAAAGCGCGCCTTGACCAACGCGAAACGAAATTTCTTTACATGCCGCTAAAATTGTTCGAATTAATGATAAAAGTTCTCTTGAACAACCATCTTCAAGTAATACTGGAGGGAGTCTACGCATTCTATTTTCCTGATAACGTGTTAAAACCAATCATAATGTGAGAGAGATTAGCTTAGAGCGCTGAAATTCGTCTTAAATAACTGTATTGTTTAAATAGCACCCTATAATGGGACCACCTAATCGTACTTAAAACACAAATAACAAAGATAAGATTATGAAAAAAATACCACTACTAAGTTACATATTCTTTACTGTGCTGTGCTCTATCATAACTCAAGCGCACGCAGCAATTAAGTCAATTGATGAATTTACTACGCAAATGAATCATTTTCCGGGCTATTATTCGTTTTTTTACGATACCCAAAACGGAAAAGTATATTTAAAAGTTGATAAGTTTGAACAGCAATTTTTACTTCAGCAAAGCTTGCCTTACGGTATTGGCTCTAACGATATAGGCCTTGATAGAGGTCAGCTTGGTAATACTCACCTTGTGCAGTTTGAGCGTTTTGGCGACAAAGTAATGTTACGCGCTGTAAATACTTACTATCGTGCTAATACAAGTAATAAGGCTGAGCAGCAAAGTATTAAAGAAGCGTTTGCATCAAGTATACTTGCTGGTTTTAAAGTGGTTGCAGAAGATAAAGCCACAGCACTTATTGATTACACGCCTTATTTATTAAGTGATGTACATGGCGTAAGTCGCAAGCTTGCTGCACGAAAGCAAGGCAACTTTAGCCTTGATGAATCACGTAGTGCCGTTTATATGAATCGCTCAAAAGCATTTGTAAAAAACACCGAGCTTGAAGCTGTACTTACATTTAAAGGCACAAAACCAGGTGAATTTGTTCGCCAAGTAAGTGCTGACCCTTATGCGCTTACTGTTCATATGCATCATTCACTTATTCAATTACCAGACGATAACTACACGCCGCGCAAGTTTAATCCACAATCAGGTTTTTGGAGTATAGAACATAAAGATTACGCAGCGCCACTTGGCGAGTCAATGTATGTGCGTTATATACCGCGCCATCGTTTAACTAAAAAGGATTCAAGCTTACCTATTAGTGAACCTGTTAAACCAATTGTTTATTACCTTGATCCTGGCGTTCCAGAGCCCGTTAAAAGCGCTTTGCTTGAAGGTGGAAAGTGGTGGAACGACGCATTTACGGCGGCAGGATATAAAAATGCATTTATAGTAAAAGTGCTGCCAAGTAGCGCCGACCCTATGGATATTCGTTATAACGTCATTCAATGGGTACACCGTGCAACGCGTGGTTGGTCATACGGTAGTTCGGTAATCGACCCACGTACAGGTGAAATACTTAAAGGGCACGTAACACTCGGCTCATTGCGTGTTCGCCAAGATATTTTAATAGCCGAAGCTCTCGCTGCTCCTTATTTAAAAGGCAATGAAGTTGCTAAAAACTTGCAAGCAATGGCGCTTGATCGTATTCGCCAATTAAGCGCACATGAAATTGGCCACACATTAGGTATTTCTCATAACTTTGCAGCATCGGTAGGGGATAGAGCCTCAGTAATGGATTACCCACATCCGCTACTTAGTTTTAATGAACAAGGTAAGCTCGATGTAACGCTCGGCTATGCAACAGGCATGGGCGTGTGGGATACCCAAGTAATTAAATATGGCTATAGCGATTTTACTAACCAAGATGAAAGTGCAGAACTTGCTGCTATTTTAAAAGAGAACAAAGCCAAAGGCCTTGAGTTTATATCAGATAGTGATGCTCGTGCTAAAGGTGGCGCGCATCCAACAGCTCACTTATGGGATAACGGCACTAATCCTTCGCAGGAGCTTTTAAGAGTACTCGACGTACGTAAAAAAGCACTTTCGCAGTTTGGTATTAATAATATTAAAACGGGTGATTCATTATCGCAATTAGAGGAAAAACTAGTCCCGCTTTATCTGTTTCACCGTTTTCAGGTTGAGGCTGCGGTTAAGCTTATAGCCGGTGTTGATTATGAATACGAAACACGCGGTGACTCAGCCGTAAAAGGCGCACAAGTCGTTAATAAAAAAACACAGCAAGAAGCAGTAAACGCTATTTTTGCAACACTTAAGCCAAGTAATTTATTACTTCCTGAATCTGTGTTATCGCTAATTCCGCCAAAAGCATATGGCGAGTCTAAATCGCGCGAGAGCATAGTTGGGCGCACAGGGTTAACGCTCGATGCAATGGCATTACCCGAGGTTGCAGTGCAGCACAGCTTATCGCTTTTATTAAATGCACAGCGTTTAAATCGCTTAGCTCAGCAACAAGCGCGTAGTAATGACTTTTATAGTTTAGATGAGTTACTTGAGGAGCTATATAGCCAAGTGTTTAACGTGTCGTCGCCTAATACAATGATAGGTAAAATCACTCAGCGCGTGCAATTTTTAACAGCAAAAGCTATGGCTGATTTAGTAGCAAGCGATAGTGCAAGCCCTGAAGTGCAAGCGCAGTTACGTTACTACCTAGTTAAGTTGAGTGAAGACTTTAACCAAAACTCAATGCTGAGCCATACAAGTACTGGCGAGAGTGCGTTTAAGCAATATTTAGCTGAGCAAGTAAATCAGTTTTTAATTAAAGGGCAATGGCCAAACAACTTTAAAGTGCTGCCAATCCCACCGGGCTCACCAATTTAGAATAAAAACTGAAGCGCTTAGTTTTAGCTTTTAATATTAATGAGTTATAAAGAAAAACCCCGAGTATATTTATACTCGGGGTTATTTTATTCTAAAAGTGGATGAGTACTTTAAGACTTTATTTGCACTAAATCGTAATCGGCCATACCAGGGACTATTGCCTGTAAGCGAGACTCTGTTACATCAAGTGCATTTAAACATTCGCAATATTCAGAAGCTTTAAGCTCTAATTGATGCGCCTTTTTTTGTAGCGACTTATCAATTTCTCTTGAGATAATATCCATGCGTTGGCCCATGTCGTTAATACGATCTTCTATATTACCTTCACGCGATTTGAACGCATCTCCGAGTGATACCAAAATAGCACCTAACGATCCATGCACTGCGGAGTGAATTTGCTGGCTGATCTCTTTAGTAAAAAAATCATCTATTTGCGAAAGTGATTGAGGGGCTATAAAAAAGAAGTCATCGCCGCGCTTAAACTTATCCATTAGCGCGCGCTCTACATACTTTAGTTGTGTTTTAAGTACTTCAGGCTCTTTATCTGACATACCTTCAACTACGTGTTCAATAGCGCTTAAACCTAAGTTAACACCATCGGTAGCAAGGTTTACTAATTCGGGGACTGTGTGGCGAATACCATTACTAAACTGTTCGAGTACTTTGCTTTCGTCATCGCTTAAATCAACCCAATAACCGCGAATAAATAGTTGGTTATTGTTATTAATTTGTACACGAGTCTGGCCTTTATCTAATATGCGAATCGCATCGTCAGTAATAATTAAACCATGACGTAATTCAACATCGCATTGGGCTTGAGCAAAGACACTGCTGCTTGAGAGCGCTATGGACAACGCCAATATCGAACGAGATAGAAACGCCATAAACACCTCAAAAAGACTAAAATGGAAGGCGAGTAGGTTAACAAAAAAACAACTTTATGCAAGGGAAAATAAACCTTGCGGATATCTCACAGAATAGGTGTATAGAGCGAAGCTTGTGTTTTTAGATACGGCTATGTTGAGAAAAATCAACAGCACAACAAAGGACTTAGTATAAAGCTAAAGAGGTAGGGTTAGTACGGCTGTGATGAATATTCACAATAGCAGGCGGATACTTATTTGCTATGTTTGAAGAGTAGCACCAAACCCTTATTCATATCAATCGGTTGAGCATATTCGTCAAGATTATCGACGTGCTGTATGCAGCTTAGAGGGTATCCACTTAAGAATAACCGAAGCGGGCACTAAGGTTATAGCTATTTCGTGTGGCCAAGGTATTGATGAGTGGTTGTGATTTATAAATATTCTTTTAGGTTCGTTTTGAAATCTAGAGAAAGACTTTCATCATACTCAAGCCGTGCAATTTTTAGTTCATCTTTTTGAGTTTGTAATACTTCTTCGCTCGTCCGCCAAGTTAACCATATTAATATAACGCTAAAAAATAGGAGGATAGGAGAAATTAAACCATTAAATATGTTGGCTGTATTTGTCCAAGCATTTATATGATTTGACCAATAAGGGAAGTCTTGAGAAAACCGAAAAATTACAATGCTAATAACTAAAAACATAGAAAAAATAACCAATATAGAAAATGGCCTTTTCCAATTAAATATTTCCTTAAATACATCTTTATTCATCATCATTTCCTTGACTGTTCAGTGTATTACAACGATTAAGTAAAATAACCTGCTTATTAAATAGTGTAACTGATACGTAGGTCTTTATCGAGCGACAAAAAAGCGCGGCATCCATACCGCGCTTTTCTTTAGTTTATAATCACTAGTAATCTCTTACTAAAGACTGGATCTCTAATGTGAAACCACTATTAATCGAATTGCATCAAGTTGTAACTGCGTTTTTTCAATATACGTAGTTAAGTCCGTACGTTGCTTATCGTAAAACGTTATTTCTTCTTGACGAATATTCGGGTTAATTTGCTTAAGGGCTACCAGTCGCTCTTGCTCTTCACTGAGTGACGTTTGCATTTTAACAAGCGACGCTGCACGAATAACTTCAAGTTTTTCTTGTGCCATATCTTTAGCGGTAGTGATCATAGGATGCACAGCACTTTGCAATGCGCCCGCAAGTTTACTTGCTGTCTGGCGGCCAACGGCTGATAACTGCTGATTAAAACCTTCAAATGCCACATTCTCACCCAAGTTATTACCTGCTTTATCAAGCAATATACGAATTGGTGTAGGCGGTAAAAAGCGACCAACCTGCAATACTTTTGGCGCCATTGCTTCTGCAACAAAAATAAGCTCAACAAAAAAGGTGCCTGGTGGTAACTTTTTGTTTTTAAGCAATGCAACCGATGCGCTACCAAAGTCGTCGTCACAAATCATATCCATGGTGCCTTGCACCATTGGGTGATCCCAACTAACAAAGTGCACGTCTTCTTGCGAAAGCGCTGTATCACGATCAAAGGTAACGGTCATACCGTCTTCTTTAAGCGATGGGAATGATGGGTTTAACATATGCTCAGTTGGCTTTAAGATAATGGTATTTTCGCCTTTATCTTCTTGGCTTACGCCAAATGTGTCGAACACGTTGATCATGTAGCTTGGTAATTCAAACTGATTGTCGAGTTTTTCGATTTCAGCTACAAGTGAATCTGCAGCACCTTGACCCGATGAATGTAGCTCTAGTAAACGATCTCGTCCGCTTTCCATTTTTTTACGCAGTACTGCATTTTGCTGTGCTACTTGTTCAAGTAATGGATCGAGTTCGTCTTCATCGCAGTTATGCGCAGAAATATATTCAAGTAGATCATCACGGAACTCTTTATAAAGCATTTGCCCCGTTGACGAGGTAGATTCAAATGCGTCTAGACCTTCGTTGTACCAACGTAGTAGTACTTCTTGAGCGGTGTTTTCAAAATATGGCACATGAATGTTCACATCTTGCGTTTGACCTATACGATCTAATCGGCCAATACGTTGCTCTAGTAAGTCTGGGTTTAGAGGTAAATCAAACAACACTAAGTGATGCGAGAACTGGAAGTTACGACCTTCTGACCCAATTTCTGAACACAATAGTATTTGTGCGTTGTCATACTCGTCTGCAAAAAATGCAGCGGCGCGGTCACGCTCAATAATCGACATACCTTCGTGGAATACCGAGGCTTTAATTGCTTCACGTTCGCGTAGAATTTGCTCAAGACTAATAGCCGTTTCAGCTTTAGCACATATAAGCAGTACTTTTTCACGCTTAAGCGTTTTAAGCGTCTCGATTAACCAATCTACACGTGGGTCAAATAAACCCCAGCTTGCACTTTCGCCTTCAAATTCTTGGAATATTTTTTCAGGAAAAAGAGCACGATGTGCACTTAATTCAGGGTTTTGAATACCGCCCATGTTACCGAGAACCGACATAGCCGTTTTATACTGCTTTGGCAGTGCCATTGGGTAGGCGTGTAATTTACGACTAGGGTAGCCATCAATGCCGCTGCGGCTGTTTCTAAATAATATGCGACCTGTACCGTGGCGATCGAGCAACATGTTAAGTATTTCTTTACGTGCTGGTAAATCACCTTGCTGCGCTTTTGCAAGAATATCGGTAATGTCGGTTTCTTTTAATAGCTCAATTAGTGTGGCTTTGGCTGTGTCGTCTAGCCCTTGCTCTTGCAGTAATTGATTTGCAGCTTCAGCAACGTCTTTATAATTTGCTTCTTCTTCTTTAAACACGTCGTAGTCGTAAAAACGATCCGGATCGAGTAACTGTAAACGTGCAAAGTGACTGCTGTGACCAAGTTGATCAGGCGTTGCGGTAAGTAAAATAAGGCCAGGAATATCTTGGCTAAGCTCTGCCATACGTTGGTACTCTGAGCTTGGCTTGCCGTTATTTATACTTAGGTGATGAGCTTCATCTATAACTAGTAAATCCCAATCAGCAAGCGTTGCTTGTTCAAACCAGCGTTTTTTCTTGGTTAAAAACTCAAGACTAGTAAGTACTAGTTGCTCTGTATCAAACACGTTTGGTGAGTCTGCAAACGCTTCGTCGCAGCGTTCTTCATCAAAAATAGAAAAGTGTAGGTTAAAGCGGCGTAGCATTTCTACTAACCATTGGTGCTGTAGGTTTTCAGGCACCACAATAAGTACGCGACTCGCACGACCACTAATAATTTGTTGGTGTAAAATCATGCCTGCTTCAATTGTTTTACCCAGGCCTACTTCATCTGATAAAAGTACGCGTGGTGCAAAACGTTTACCTACTTCTTGGGCAATATAAAGCTGGTGTGGAATAAGGTTAGCACGCTGACCAATTAAGCCTTTAATAGGCGATTGCTCACGTTCAAATTTATGTAACCACGTTTGGTAGCGAAGTGTGTAGCGATCAAAACGATCGACTTGGCCCGCAAATAAACGATCTTGTGGTTTATTAAACTTAATAAAATGATCTAAAAAGGTTTCTTTAAGCTTGGCAGTTTCGCCGTTATCAACACGGGTGCCGTGATAACACAGTAACTCGCCTTGTACTTCAATAGACTCTACTTCTAATTCCCATTCTTCAACGCTTTTGATCACATCGCCAGGATTAAATGCCACACGGGTAACAGGTGCTTCTGCCGAAGAATAAACACGGCTCTCACCACTGGCAGGAAATAATATGCTGACCTGACGGCCTTCAATGGCAACAACGGTGCCTAATC
Organism: Pseudoalteromonas sp. BSi20429; assembly: GCF_000238895.1. Classification (NCBI taxonomy): domain Bacteria; kingdom Pseudomonadati; phylum Pseudomonadota; class Gammaproteobacteria; order Alteromonadales; family Pseudoalteromonadaceae; genus Pseudoalteromonas; species Pseudoalteromonas sp. BSi20429. The sequence continues at coordinate 29,626 of NZ_BADV01000028.1, forward strand.
CTAAATCTGACTCTGTATCACTGATCCAACGCTGACCTAAGGAAAAATTCATGTATGTCTCGTCTATGATGAAAAAGGCGGCTATGTTACCTGTAAGCTAACACCACTGCAAGGCGCTATTTGGCTCACTTTTAATTAATTTTGTAAGTGTTAATTATTACTATTAAAACAACTTGTTTATGACTCTTTTTTAGGTAAATCAAAACTAATTACAGTTTGTAATAAAACGGACTTTTATGACAAATAGACTAAACTTACATTATGCCTTGGCAATTAAGTATTGCAGGTTTAAGTTTTGCCCGTTTTACTTAGTTATTTTGGTATAGCATAAAAATCATAAAACGTAAGGAAAGTGCTATGGAAAAAGCTTCGAACCTTGAAAGTAAAATGTATGTGCTAGATACCAACGTACTACTTCACGAACCCCTCGCTTATTTGTCTTTTCAAGAACATGACGTTGTAATTCCGATGACAGTGCTTGAAGAGCTTGACCACATAAAAGACAGAAAACACGACGTAAGCCGCGATGCGCGCGTCGCTATTCGTGGATTAGATGAAGTACTTAAAAATGCAACGCCTGAACAAATGCTACAAGGCGTGGCGCTGCCGAGTAACAAAAAGGCAAAAGCGAGCTCTGCAGGTACCCTCATTATTGTAAACGACCATTTATTTGCCGACTCCATTTCTGGTTTGCCTGGTAACGAAAACGACCATCGTATTATTAATTGCGCCGTGTATTTACAAAAGCAGCACAGTGATTCAAAAGTTATATTAGTAACAAAAGACATAAACATGCGTTTAAAGGCCAAAGGCGCAGGGCTTAAATATGTTGAGGATTACCGTACCGACCAACTTATTGACGATATCAGCTTACTCACTAGTGGTTATAAAAAAATTGAAGGTGATTTTTGGGACCATGTAGGGGAATGTAATACGCAGCAACACGGACGAGATACGTTTCATCATGTGCCTAAAAACTTAATACCTGATGTATTTTGTAATGAATATTTACTTGATGGAGGGGATCAGTTTGCGGCGCGTGTTAAATCGTACGATGACGAGTACATAACGCTAAAAGATATTGGTGTTGAGCGTTTAATGCATCAACAAGCATGGGGCGTTAAGCCCAAAAATATTTATCAGGGAATGGCGCTTGATGCGCTGCTAGATACAAGTATTGAACTTGTTATTTTAACAGGACCAGCAGGGTGCGGTAAAACCTTGTTAGCACTTGCCAGCGCTCTTGAAATGGTCATCGAAAAAGGTATTTACGATAAAGTAATAGTCACTCGTAATACCCCAGAAATAGCAGAGTCCATTGGCTTTTTACCAGGCACTGAAGAGGAAAAAATGGCGCCGTGGCTTGCAGCCATTACCGATACGCTGGAGGTATTGCACAAAGGCGACGAAAATCCGATATCAAGCCGAAACTACATTATGGAGAAGGCTAATGTTCAGTTTAAATCGGTTAACTTTATGCGTGGGCGTAGTATTCAAAATGCGGTGGTCATTTTAGATGAGAGCCAAAATTTAACGGCATCTCAACTTAAAACGATTATTACTCGCTGCGGCGAAGGTACTAAATTAATTTGTACGGGTAACTTGGCGCAAATAGATAGTAACTATTTAACGCCAGTAACATCGGGCTTAACGTACATAGTAGAGCGCTTTAAAAACTTTGAAGGCAGCGCAACTATAAACCTCAACGGTGTTGTACGTAGTCGCTTAGCGTCATTTGCAGAAGAAAATTTATAACTTGCGCTTAACAAATTGGCTCGATAGTCTATCGATTGATTTTCGAGCCAACTGGCAGGCAGTACATTGAATTTTTTACCTCTGAAGCATTATTATCGTTCATTATTTATTGCGCTTTTAGTGCCATTGATTGTCGCTTTTTTACTGTGCTTGCACTTATATAATATAAAGCTTGAGCGGGCGGTTGAAAAACGCGAAGCCGATTTTACGAATGTTTCAGCACAGGTTACTCACGGGATGGAGTCGGTGAGTAATCTACTCATCACCATGTTTAGCTTATACGAACAAACGACCTATCCAAAAATAAACCAAAGCTTACTTGAGGGCATAAATCAATATGATGGTTACTATTACCGTCACTTTAGTGAGCAAGGCACTGAAATTGTAGGTAAGGGGGAGTTTGCGTTATCTGCTAAGGCATTAATGCAGTGGCAGCAGGCTATTACATTAGGGCCTTCGTTTAATACAACGCTTGCATTAATGCAGTCGTTGTCTGCTGTAGCATATGTTGATAATAATGGCTTTGCTTATGTAAGCAGGCGCAACAAGAGCCAAAGTTTAATGCTTACTGAAATTCTAAATGGAAAATTTAAGCCAAAATTTTCACCAAACAAACTTACTTCAAGTCCCATTGTTAAAGTGAATGATAAATCGTATTTTGCTATTGGCCGACAACGAAGCACCGGCTCAGCCGATTACATTATTTTGATTTATGATGTTCAGGCAATTTCTGGGTGGTTAAAAAAGGTTTCACCGAACAGTGGTGAATACGTTTTTATGAACCAATCACATCAAGTTATCGCCAGCTCTAAACAGTTAATAGAGCAAGCAACAGCACTAAAAAATTATTGGCCTGATTTGGCCCAGCACCATAGTAAAAAAACAGTCTTAACTAGTGATAGTAATTACTTTATGCAGCCAATGGATGAGTTACCTATTCACGCAGCATTTTACGAGCACAAACCCCAACTAATAAGCCCAATTAAGTATGAAATACTATTAGAGTTTGCATTTTTAACGCTATTTTTAAGTATTATGTTTGGCGTGTTTTTTTGGTTAAGTCAGCGCATTTTTATTAAGCCAATGACTCACTTAATGTCGTACCTAGAGAGTAACGGTACACAGCAAGAAGTGCAGCTCGATTATAAAGTACCGCTGAGCTGGCAGCCTTGGTTTTCTAAAGTGAAGCGTGTATTTACTAAAAACAAACAGTTAGTTGATTCATTACAAAATGCAAACAAAGCTCTGGATGACCAAGTTCAGCTGCAGTCAGAAAAACTAAGCCGCAGTTACGAAGCAAAAGAGCGACACCTCGCCTTACTTAATACTATGCTAAACAGTGTGCCAGATCTTATTTATTTTAAAAATATTGATGGATCATTCTTAGGATGCAATAAAGCATTTGAGGCGTACATCGGTAAAGATCAAACTGCATTAGTCGGTAAATATGTAGATGATTTAGGTGATAACGATCAACAAATAAATGCGCTTGAAAAACAAGTATTACAAAATAGAAACAGTGTTGAACAGCGAATAGAAACCGATAAAAAAACGTACCAACTGACTATTGCACCTTTTTATAACGAGCACCAACATCTGTTGGGGACTATGGGTATTGGTCGCGATATTACCGAACAGCAACAAGCATTATTGGCCTTAAAAGCATCAGAATCTAAATTTAGAAGTGCGATTGAATTTGCGGCTAACTGCGTGGTTTTACTCTCGCTTGAGCACACAATATTACAAGTAAATAAAGCGGCAAGAAAGCAGTTTTCTGAACAGCCAGTACTGGTTGGTGAGCAGTTAAAAGCATTGTTTGACGATACTCAATGGCAGCAAATAAAAAGCACTTTAGCGCAATTGCTAGATGACAAAAAACGCGTATACCACCTAACGCTTGCTCAAGGGCGCTTAACAAGTTGGTTGCAACTGAGTGTATCGCTTGTATGGGATGAAAACCGGGACCCAGCTTATTATGTTATTCACATTCAGGATGTGAGCGCATTAACTAAATCGAAACTAGATGCCGAACGAGCAACCCTTGCTAAAAGTCGCTTTATAGCCAATTTAAGTCATGAAATACGCACTCCTCTTAATGCTGTTTTAGGGCTGCTTGATATGCTTATTGAGCAAGGATTAACGCAAAAGCAATTACAACAAACGGATCAAGCTAAGCATGCAGCACAAAGCTTGTTGCTAATGCTCAATAGAATGCTTGATTTTGCACGCATAGAAAGTTCGCAAACCGATTTAAAACAAGCATCTTTTAGTATGGTTGAGCTGGTGGATATTTGTGAAAGTTTAACGGCTCCATTGTGCGAAGGAAAAGGTATTGAATTTGTTATTGATATTGACCCGTTAATAGCGCCTGATTTGATATGCGACAGTATTCGCTTACAGCAAATATTAGGTAATTTATTAACAAATGCTGTTAAGTTTACAAAAACAGGTTCTATCACTTTAAAAATGGAACTTATTGAAAGCGATAGCCTAGAGCAACAGCATATTTGCTTTAAAGTAATTGATACCGGTATGGGCATAGATGAAGCCGATCAGAGGCGTTTATTTGACGCCTTTACGCAAGGTGATGAGTCTTCAACACGTATACATCATGGTGTTGGGTTAGGTTTAGCGATTGTTAAACATGCGGTGTCATTAATGGGAGGGGAGATTGCTTTAAAGAGTAAAAAAGGTCATGGCTGTGAGTTTTACTTCAGCGTTAGTTTTTTGGTTGATACCACTAAAAATACGATGTTACCGACTAATACATTGGCTATTTTATCGGATCAAAGTAAAGAGCTTAAGCAAGTAACAAATGCTTATACAGAGCTTGCTAATATTAATTTAGATGAAGTACTCAAATACCCAATTAAGCTCTCCAATACTCAGCAAATAATAATCGATGCGGCCGATTTACCTGCACTTTTAAATGTTGAAGCAATTAATGATTCGTTATCAGCTAAAGAAACCTCGGTAATTATTATTAATCATCAGCACACACTTAATTTACCAACAAGTGAGCATTTAGCTGCGCATCACGTTAAAGCATCGGCATTGGGACAAAGGCTATTTAGCTTGAACTCTCAGCAACAGCCTAAAGCTAGTACCAATGCCGTAATATATAATATTGCTGAAACTAAAGTTGATATATCGGGTCTACTTGTATTAGCCATTGATGATAATCAACTTAATTTAGAAATAATTAGCAGTGTATTACGCCAAGCAAACGTAAGTGTTGTTACCGCTTTAAGCGCATCTATCGGCATGGAATTATTGCAAGTTTTAAAGCCTGACTTAATATTGATGGATGTGCAAATGCCGCAAATAGATGGCTGCCAAGCTACGGCTTTAATTCGTCAACAGTTTGACGCAAAGCAACTGCCTATTTTTGCTTTAACGGCTCATTGTGAACCCGCTGATATTGAACGTTCTTTAAAGTGCGGTATGAATAAGCATTTAACTAAACCGGTTGTTGCTAAGGTACTTATTGATGCAATTGCCGATTTAAACTTAGTTAAACCAAGCTTTTTTGAAAAATCATTCGCATTAACGCAGTTTAGTATGGATGAAAAGCTCCTCAATACAATGATTGGTAAATTTGCTAATTTATGCGAAACCCAGCTATTGCAAATAGAAGAAACAACCAATAAGGATGATTTGGTACGCTTAGTGCATAGTATAAAAGGTGTAGCAGGTAATTTAGGCTTTAGACGATTGTCTCACTGCGCTTTATTGTGTGAAAGAACACTTAAAACAACTAACAAGCCTGTTGAAATAACACTGAAAGAGCTTATTATGCAGTTAGAACAGGTAATTGTTTTTATAAAAGGGGTAGGGGCTAGGGATGTCGAAAAGAGCTAAAGTACTTATTGTAGATGATGATCCAATCAACAGATTAGTACTTGAAAAAACACTTAAAGTAGAACACGACGTATTCTTAGTTGAAAGTGGTGAAAAAGCACTGACCTTTGTAAAAACTGCGCAAGTTGATTTAATTATCCTTGATGTGATTATGCCAGGAATTGACGGCTATGAAGTGCTTGTGCAACTTAAAGAAAATCCGATAACTCAATCGATCCCCGTTATATTTATATCAGCTAATCGTAGCCATGACGACGAAGCTAAGGGCCTAGAGCTCGGTGCTATGGATTATATCACCAAGCCATTTAGCCCTTCTATTGTGCGTGTTAGGGTTCGTAACCAGTTACTTATAAAGCAAAAAAATGATCTGCTAGAGATGCTAGCCTCAATCGACGGCTTAACTGAAATCCCAAATAGACGCTACCTAGACGAAAACTTAGCTCGTGAATGGCGCCGAAGTAAACGCAGTGGAACCCCGCTATCGGTGTTACTTATGGATATAGACCACTTTAAGCGTTACAACGATTGCTACGGACATCGTGCTGGCGATGAATGTTTAAAGGATGTTGCACAAGCACTCGCAGCTCAATGTGAACGTGGTAGTGACTTTATAGCTCGTTATGGTGGTGAAGAATTTGCAGCTGTATTACCTGGAATGAATAGGCATGAGGCTATGGAGTTTGCTAACAAATTACGCAATGCTGTAAATGCTTTGAATATAGAACATAAAGGCTCATTAAATGCAGACCACATCACTATTAGTATAGGTATCGCCACTACTCAAAGTGGTAAAGTGTATGCTGAGCAAGCGTTATTAGAAGAGGCCGATTTAGGCCTATATGCCGCTAAAGATGCAGGGCGAGATAGAATAGTTGCACTCTAAAAACTTAATATACAAAAACGCCAATATTCATATATT
>NZ_BADV01000027.1:0-35259 GCF_000238895.1 Pseudoalteromonas sp. BSi20429
CTCGGTGTAAGAGCCGACGATACTGGTAATGTGTGGATATTAGACTCTGGTCAAGCACTGCCGCGTACAACACCAAAGTTGATAGCGTGGGATGCGATAAGCAATAAGTTAAATAAAATTATTTACTTACCAAGCCCTATCTCTTTGCCACAATCGCAACTTAATGACTTAGCTATTTCTAGCAAATACCATACATTAGTCATTGCAGACGAAGGTATTGCCGATGGCGGAAATGGCAAGGAAGCAGCACTGATTGTGGTTAATACACAAACAGGAGCGAGTCGCCGTGTGCTGCAAGGGCACGATAGTGCTTTACCCGATTACTCAATGCCAATAATAATAGATAAAGGTACGAGTGAACAAAAGCAACTTGATGCCTTTATTGGTGCCGATGGCATTGTGCTTGATAACGCACAACACTGGCTTTACTTTGCTCCACTTAATAAAAAGTACGTTTACCGTATTAAAATGGCCGATATCGCCAATGAACAATTAACCGATAAACAAATAGGTGAGCGCGTAGAGCAATACGCACAAAAACCAGTAAACGGTGGTTTGAGCATAGATGCAGACAATAACCTGTACTTAACCATTGTTGGTGAACGTACGGTCGGCGTTATAGATGCTAAAACGCGCCAGTACCGCGATTACACCTATGATAAAGAGATGATATGGCCTGATGGTGTAAGTATTGGCCCTGAGGGTTACATGTACACAGGTGCAGCGCAGTTACCGTTATCAGCACAACTCAACAATGGAAAGGCAGAAAACAAAGCCCCTTATTATATATTCAGATTTAAACCTTTAACTGAGGGAGTAATAGGGCGCTAAGCACTATTACCAAAGCTAAATACTTACTTTATTAAACACGCTTAGCAGCGTGTTTTTTTATGCGACTTAAAGTTGAATAACGACTGAGCTAGTGTGTGTGGTATTTACTGGGGATTATCAATTAAATCATGATAATGTTTCAATCATTAGCGCGTTTTTCGCTACTCAATAGTTCGCTATATTACACATACCTTATTACTGACCCTTGGCATATACCATGAAATTATATACTTACTCACATTGTCCATTTTGTGCGCGTGTGAGCTATATAGCAGGAAAACTCAATATTAAGCTTGAAGAAGTTATTATTGATTATGATGACATTGAAACACCAACAAACTTAATTGGTAAAAAAATGGTACCTATTCTTGAAAAAGACGACGGCTCAATAATGGCTGAAAGTAATGATATTATTCGCTGTTTTTTACAACAAAAAAATGTTGATGAACCAATGGAGCCATCAAAAAATAGTCTTCAATGGCAAAGCAGTGCTTTTTTACCGCTACAACAAATTGGTTATCCTCGCTGGCCGTTGCTTAGTCTAAGTGAATTTAAGACTGAGTCTAGCCGGGTGGCTTGGGAAGATAAAAAGCAAACAATTGATCTTAATTTTGTCCAACTATTAGCATCGACAAGTGACATTGTTTCTCAAGTAAACGCATTTTTAATCGGTAGCGAAAAGCTGCTTAATATTGAAGACGGAAAAAGTAATATTTCGTTGTTTGATAGTGCCATTTATTTTTCTATTCTAAGAGGCTTGTATTGTGAACCTACAATTACATGGCCGCAGCAATTAAATGTGTGGATGAATAATGAAGCACTAGATTCAGGCGTTCCTTTATTGAAGTAATAAGCCCATTTTTATAAATAGTGCGACTCCATTCGTATAGCGTTTCAGGCCAGTGACTTTGTTACTGGTCTTTTTTTGTTTCAAAAAAAATTAGGCAACAAAAAGCCACTTTAAATATAAGTGGCTTAGTTTATTTTGATTTTGTGAATGCTAACGTTTGTTAGCCTTCACAGCTTTAAAAAAGCTTATAGAACTTGGATTATTTGCTCTTTTGCTAAACGTGATTTAGGCAGTTTGGCGTTATAATCTTCAGAGTCATCATGGTAGCCAAGCACTAAAGCTACATCACAAATATAGCCATCCAGCTCTTTTTCAAAGATTTCACCAATAAGTTCAGCGTCTACGCCTTCCATTGGGGTTGAATCAATACCTAAACGTGCTGCTGCATGCATGGTGTTACCTAGCGCAATGTAAGTTTGTGCTTTAGTCCATGTTGCATTGTTACCTTGCTCATCGGTATTCATATCAACAAAGGCAAATGCACCAAAAGCCTGTTCGCGGTTTTCTGCTTTTGTACGACCATTTTTAATGTCGGCATCAATGATTTGTGCGTAATCTTCGCGTGTATATTTAGGGTTGTGAGCAAATAAAATAACGTGCGACGCTGTTTTAATATGAGGCTGATTAAATTGAAACTTATTAGCAAAGGTATTATGCATACGCTCTTTTGCTTCGTCAGACTCAATAACGATAAATTTCCAAGGTTGTGAGTTAATAGATGAAGGAGAAAGACGCATAGCTTCAAAAACTACGTCTAGGTCATCTTGAACAATACGCTTGGTTGTATAACGTTTAGTTGTGTAACGTTTTTCTAAATCACTAATAATTGGGTGAGTCATTTGTTTCTCCGTTAAGTGGTCTGTTTGACCGATGTTTACTATATTGAGCCGTTTTATTAAAAACAAAGCCCGTATAACTATTTAATTACTTACTGGTTGAGCCACTGGCGCGTTACGTCATCAAGTACTTGTCGCTCTTTGCTAACTTTATAATCAAGTGCGGCAATTATGTCGTTTGAAAAGTGTAATTTATCAAGTGTGTCTAATTGAGCTTGACTAAAGAGCGCTTGTTTATCATCACGCAGCAATAAAACTGCTCTATCAACGCTGCCAAGTAAACCTTGTGGATCGGCAAGTTCACGTATTTTATGTTTATGGTGTAAAAATTGAGGTTTCCAAAGGGGAACTACGCACCATGTGTGAGTTGCAACGGCGTTTTCAAAAGCGCTAAAGCAATCATCTTCTGTGCCAGTTAAAAATTCATAGCCAGCTTGAGATAACCCGTACTCTTTCATCATGTTAATTGAAAAGCGCGTAATGCCAGCACCGGCATTTATGCCCTGAATCGTTTTTTGCATTTTACCAAGGACATCAGGTTTCAGTAAGTCGCTAATTTGGCTTACGGCATGCTCTGGTATGTAATCGGGTACGCCCCAGTGAGCATAAGGCTGGTAATGTAAGCCAAGTTCAATAAGTGGCATAACCAGCTCCACATCAGCTTTATAAATACCGTGGCTTGACGGAAGCCACGCAGAAGCGAGTAGGTCTATCTCACCTGATTTTAAATTTTTAAAGTTATCTTGATGCGGCGCGTAAATACGCTCAACGCTAAAGCCCATATCAGTTAAAACATGGCTGATAATTGAAGCGGTAACTCGATGAAATGATAAATCGGTTACACCTAATTTTAAATGTGGTGTACTCATAATGTATTACTCCATTTAATAGAGCAGCCCATGCTAGGTGTTTGCTGCTGAGGGCCTTTGCCTGTTGCGGCAATTTGGCGCATTGCATTAACTAACTCAGGGGTACGATGTGTGGTGCCATTCATTTTTGTATCGTCTAAGCGGCCACGGTATTGCAGTTGCCCATGCTTGTTAAAACCAAAAAAGTCAGGTGTGCATACCGCGCCATAGGTTTTGCCTACGCGCTGGTCTTCATCAACCAAATAGGGAAATAAAAAGCCATGTTGTTTAGCAAATTTTTCCATATTGGCAGGAGAGTCTTCTGCTACATATTGGTAGTCGTTTGACATGATAGCTAATACATTAATGCCTTCACTAATAAGTGTCGCGGTGTCTTGGCTCAAGCGATTGGCTATACGTTGAACATAAGGGCAGTGGTTACAAATAAACATAATAAGTAAGCCATTTTCACCCAGATTATCGGCTAATGAAAACGACTCACCTAATGGGTTTTTTAGTGTGAAGCTAGGGGCTTGCCAGCCAAAATCACAAATTGGTGTATCTAATAACATACGTTAAATCCTATAAAGCCAGCCCGTATGGCTGGCTTATAAAAATAATTAATTATTTTTGATTAAAGCGAAAACGCGTTAATACGTAAGGCGGCTTTGCATTACCAAAGCCTTGGCTAAATGCAGGGTGCTGGTGGAGTTGATCTTGTGTTACATAAATCCAACCATTGCTTACTGCTAGACTGTCAGGCCATGATAATCGTTTATCTTGAACAATTATTTCGTAGTGGCCTTTAGTGGTTAAGCCAATCGCATTGTTTTCAAGGTCGGTTACCAAAATGCCGCCGCCAGGAGCGTAGGTCATGCCATCGCTTGGATTTTTAGGGCCAAACACTTCAATATTCTGTGCTTTTTTAGTGTCGGAGTAACTGTTATTAGCCAATACTTTTGCTGGGATACGGTAAACCTTAGTGCCAGTAAATGAGCCAAAGTAAACCCATTCGTTATTGTCATCAATCGTTATTGGGTTTAAACCAAAGCGAAGATTAGTGGTTTTTCCTGCAGGTGATTTAGATGCAACTGGTGAGGCTTCAATAATTATATCGCGCTCCTGTGGCATTAGTGTGGCACTGCCTTCGAGTACGCGAGTAGACTCACCTGTGTTTAAATTAACCACAATAAAGGCGGGCTTGGTTGCGCCCATAAAATTACCAAATGACATATCAGCTATGTAAATTTTGTTATTAAGTTCATCAATTACAAAGTCTTGTAAGAATGAATTAGCAAGTACCGCCGATTTATTTAGTTTTATTGTGTTTACTAAGCTGTTATTTACGCTATCCCAAGCTATAAGTTTAGGGGTTACTTTTTCGCTCCCCATATCTAAAATCCACACAACGCCTTTACTGTCGCTGTGAATGCCGATAACTGCCGCAAGGCCTACCTCGCCAATTTCTGGGCCGTCTGCCCAATCGATAGTTGGAAATGGTTGCTGTACGCCATTAGCCATAATTTCAACAACGCGTGTTTTTGGGTTATCTAGCGGATGCATACTTACTAGCATCCTGCCTGCAGGTGTAATTGTAATACCTGCACCGCGATATTTAGTAAACGTAGTGACGGTTTCAAGTGGGCCGACTTCTAAGGCGTTAGCATTTGTTAAGGCGCTTGCTACTAGTGAAAGCGTTGCTATGGCTAAAGTACTTTTAAATTTTTTCATTTTTTGCTACTCGCAGTATTTATCTGAATTTGAAGTGGTATAAATCACTTGCTCATTTATGAGCAGCTTTATTACTTGAGTGAATAATAAGCGGATATTAAAAAGCAATAAACAGCGTAATAATTGAATCTTTATCAAATAATAATAGATAATAAAAATAGCCAATAAAAAACACCAATCTAAATTGGTGTTTTTATTAAAATCGCCACTTTTAACGAATAGTGGTTAGTTCATTAATAGTAAAAGAAGCAATGCAGCCTTCAACTTTTGCTAAGTAGTTTTTGATGCTTTGTGCTTCCATATGTTGTTGCCATAGTTCATAACTTTGCCAGTTCTCATAAAACACAAAGTGAGCATCATCTTGATTATTTTGATGCAAGGTATATGTAACACACCCAGGCTCTTTTTGTGTTTGTTCAACAAGCAATAAAAGTGCACTTTTTACCGTGTCTATTTTATCGGTGTTAGCAAAAATATTAGCGATTATAGTAAGCTGAGTCATAACTTCCCTTATAATGAAAAATGGTATTTAAAAGCCTTCAAGTACAATTTTACCGATTGATTTACCCGCTTCTAGTTCTTCGTGAGCAATACGTAAATTAGCCGCATTAATAGTGCCTAAGTTTTTACCAATCGTGGTTTGAATGTAGCCTTGGTCAATCAAATCGGCAACATGATTTAATAACTTACTTTGCTCAATTAAATCTTTGGCATTAAACATTGAGCGGGCAAACATAAATTCCCAATGTAGAGATAAACTCTTCATTTTTAATTTGCTAACGTCTAATGACTCAGGATCGTCAATCATTGCAATTTTACCAAATGGTGCAAGTACCTCTGTATACGCTTCAAAGTAAGTATCAGTACTATGCAGGCTTGCTACATGTGTTACCGAGCCAATGTTTAACGCGTCAATTTGAGCAGGTAATGGTTTTGTATGGTCAACGACATAATCTGCGCCTAGTTTTTTAACCCATGCTTGAGAGCTTTCGCGCGATGCAGTGGCAATCACCGTTGCGCCAGTAATCGCTTTAGCAAGTTGAATAAAAATAGAGCCAACGCCGCCTGCGGCACCTGTTACTAAAATAACCTCGTCTGATTTTGTTGTTGCATCAGCAGCTTGTTTTACAATGTTTAAATGCTCAAATAATAACTCGTATGCTGTGATTGCAGTAAGGGGTAATGCAGCTGCTTCGGCGTCGGTTAAGCTCTGCGGTTTAAATCCTACAATGCGCTCATCCACTAATTGAAATTCTGCATTACTACCTGGGCGAGTAATATCACCTGCGTAATAAACCGCATCACCTGGTTTAAAGCCTGTAACAGCTTCACCTGTTGCAACCACTTCGCCAACTGCATCCCAACCAATTACTTTTACTTCACCGTTTGTTGGTGGCATATATAGGCGCACTTTATAATCGGCAGGGTTAACAGCAATAGCCTTAACTTTTATAAGTAAATCGCGACCTGTTGCAATTGGCTGTGGTAGCTCAACATCAATTAGCGACTCAGGGTTTGAAACAGGAAGTGATTGTGTATAACCAATGGCTTTCATAATAAATGTCCTAATTTGTTTACGTATAAGATGCAAGCCATGCTTTGGCTAGCTGATGGATATATAGTAGACCTTGCTTTAATGTAAATAAACCGCATAATCGTTGAATCATTATCAAATATAAATAGATAATATGAACATAGAAGATTTAAAACTTATTTTAAAAGTAGCTGAGTTTAGAAGTATTACGCTCGCAGCTGCTAAGTTAGATATGCGTACAGCCACAGCAAGCGCCGCTATTAAACGCGTGGAGTCAGCGCTAGGTAGCGAACTGTTTGTTCGTACAACACGTCATTTGAGGTTGTCGGCTGCTGGGGAGCGCTACATACCACAATGTGAACAGGCTCTAGCAGTGCTTGAACTCGCAAAGCAAAATCTAAAAGGCGAACACGGCGAGATAGAAGGAAGGCTGCGTGTTGCACTTTCATCTGATTTAGGACGTAACTTGGTGATCCCATGGATTGATGAACTCATGGATAGTTACCCTAAATTAAGTTTAAGAACCCATATAAGTGATAGTAATATCGACTTTTATCGCGATTCAGTTGATATAGCACTTCGTTATGGCTCGCCTAATGATGCAAGCGTTTATGGTTTTAAAATTTGTAACGTACCGCGCTTGTTGTGTGCTAGCGAAGAATACCTGCTACAAAATGGAAGCCCTGTGCATCCCGATGATTTAGCGTCGCATCAAGGTTTGTTTTATCAGTTGCAGGATATTATAAATAATACGTGGGAATTCAGTGATGGTGAGTCAAAATATAAAGTTAAAATGGATGGCAGGCGCGCCTCAAACGATGGCGATTTAGTCAGGCGCTGGTGCGTTGCAGGTAAGGGCTTAGCTGTAAAGTCGGCTCTTGATATGGCCGACGATTTACTCAATGACAGAGTGGTTACTGTAATGCCAAATTATCAACATGTTAATGGTGAACTTTGGCTTATTTGCCCAAGTAGGCAGTCAATAACCCCTGCGGTGCGTTTACTACGTGATGTATGCAGAGCAAAATCCCAAGCTATTTTGCAGCAGTTGGTCAATAAAGGAATTATTGATAAAAGCGTATTAAAGGATTAATACGCAATCAGATCAACTTAGCTTTTTATTAAAAAACTCAACGGTACGTTGCCATGCAAGCTCGGCATTGTCTTTATCATATCGACCTGTCGAGTCGTTATGAAATCCATGATTTGCCCCTTTATACATATGCATAGTGTATTCAACATTATTAGCTTTTAAATCTTGTTCGTACTGTGGCCACGACGCGTTTACACGTTTATCCAGCTCGCCCAATTGAATCATTAATGGTGCTTTAATGTTTTTACGTAAACTTTCGCTGGCGGGAGTACCGTAAAAAGGCACTCCGGCGCTGATTAAATTACTATCTACTGCCGCTAAATAATTAACAATGTAGCCACCAAAACAAAAACCGACAGCGCCTAACTTACCGTTACTGTTAGCATGCGATTTTAAAAAGTGTGCTGCGGCTACAAAATCGTTTTGAATTTTAGCGCGATCCATGGTTTTTTGCATAGCGCGTCCTTCATCATCATTACCAGGGTAGCCACCCAGTGGAAATAGCGCATCGGGTGCAAATGCAATAAAGCCTACCTTCGCTAAGCGTCTTGCTACATCCTTTACGTATGGGTTTAATCCACGGTTTTCGTGTATCACAAGCACAACAGGGAGCTTACCTTCTACATTTTTAGGGGTTGCTAAGTAACCTTTGCCTTTACCGTGCCCGTCTGGCGAATCAAATTCTTCGTATGTTGCTTTAATATCATCGTCATTAAACGATACTTGTTCAGCAAGTGCATAGTTAGGTAATAATGCTGATGTAAGTACAGCCATCGAAAAGCCAAGTGCAGCAAGGCCACCGAGTTTTTTCATAAAAGTACGTCGGTCCATTAAACCGTGGGCGTATTCGTCATACCAATCAAAGGCTTCTTGAGGAATGTGATCAGAGGGAGATGTATTCATGGCTGTTCCTTAACTTTATTATGTCTATTTATTATTTAAATACCATAACGTATTAGGGATAAAAAACGAGCAATATTTCTAT
Organism: Pseudoalteromonas sp. BSi20429; assembly: GCF_000238895.1. NCBI lineage: Bacteria > Pseudomonadati > Pseudomonadota > Gammaproteobacteria > Alteromonadales > Pseudoalteromonadaceae > Pseudoalteromonas > Pseudoalteromonas sp. BSi20429. The sequence goes on from NZ_BADV01000027.1 coordinate 8,709, forward strand.
CTTTTTATCGAATTATTAATAAAGCCCAAATACTTATTCTCTTGAAGATATTTCTTTATTATCAAAATTTAATATGTCCTTTATCGTTAGTTCACTCAAGTTTCTACCATCTTTTAATTTAATTTCTACAGTAGTTAGGATATAAACTTGAATACTTAAAACAAGCATAAATGCTGGCATTAAAATATAGAATAGATGCCCTACATTGTTAGCTTTATATTCTCTTTTAACTGTTTTATAAAAAGAGCTAATATTCAAGTAATATAAGTAGAATGATAACAACAATAAAATAATGCTAATTGATAAGTAGATGTAGCTAAGTGATTCAGATGAATTAGCTCTTAAAAAGCTAATTGTAGATGTATAAAAAATTAGACCGACTAATCCAAAATTTCTAATTGCATCAAAGATATCTTTGATTTTTGTTTTCTCATCGTGCCATTGTGCCATCTTAATAAAGTCTTTTTTGAATGCGAAATAATAACTTACACTTGGTTCATAGTTATTTCAAATAAAAAGCTCGGCATATAATATGCCGAGCTTTTTTGGTTGGGATATTACTTGATTTAGCTATTTGTAGGCGCTGGTTGGGCATCTACTAGTGATGGCTTACCACGCATTTTACGTACTAATCGTTTAGCATCTTCTAGTGCAACGTACTGGCACGGTATAAGTATCAGTGTGATTACTGTGGCAAATAACACACCAAAAGCAAGTGATACAGCCATCGGGATAACAATTTTAGCTTGTAAACTCGTTTCAAAAATAATTGGCATTACACCAATAAAGGTAGTGATTGAGGTGAGTAATATTGCTCTAAAGCGACGAGCACCGGCTTGCATTACAGCATCCTTAATCGAAACACCTTCAGCGCGGGCTTTGTTTACAAAATCAACCATAACGAGGGAGTCATTTACGACCACACCCGCTACAGCAATAATGCCAAACATAGATAAGCTACTCATGGTCATGCCTAAAATCATATGCCCAAACATGGCGCCAACTACACCAAACGGAATAACCGACATTATAATAAGTGGCTGCGAGTAAGAGCGAAGTGGAATCGCTAACAAGGCAAATATAATCATCATTGATATACCAAAATCACGAAGCTGCTCTGAAGCGCTATCCATCTCTTCTTGAATGCGCCCAGCTACATCACTTGTAACGCCAGGGTAGCTTTTAAGTAATGTTGGTAAGTATTCATCACGAATTTCTTCTGCAATTGCAAATGGTTCGGCTTGGTCGGTATTTACCGCAGCCCATACGTTTACAGTACGTTTAGAGTTTTCGCGGCGAATACGGTTTACACCGTCAACCAGCTTAACTTCGGCTACTTCACTTAGCGGTACTTCAGCGCCTGTAGGCGTAATAATACGCACACTTGCTATGTCACTTATTGAGTTACGTTCGTCTTCTGGATAGCGGATCATGACTTTAATTTCTTCGCCTTCACGCAATATTCGCTGCGCTTCTAAGCCGTAGTAACTAAAGCTAACTTGCGATGCGACATCAGCAAGCGTTAAACCCATGCTGTAAGCGAGTGGTTTCAAATCAAGTTGCACTTCGTCGGTAGCGCTTTGCATTGAATCGTTTACGTCGCCAACGCCTTCCATTGTTTGTAATTTGGCTTTTAATTTACCAGCCACTTCTTTTAGCTCGTCAGCATTTTTGCCTTCAAGTTTAAAGCTAACGTCGCCATCATCTCGACCGCCATTCATTATACTGTCTTGAATGGTCATGGTTTTAATGCCTGGTAGAGCGGGCATTTGCTCGCGCCATAATGCACTTAGGGCAAAGGTGTCGATAGGGCGTAAGTCAGGCTCTACCAAAATGGCCATAATATTTGCTTGCGTTCGTCCGCGCAGGCTTACCGATAAATCGCGGATCATCGGTTTACCGTATTGCTCTTGTAGTTGCTGATCGACCTTTAACAACACGCTTTCTATTTTACGTGCAGTTTCAAGCGTTGCTTGCTCAGATGAGGCAAGGTTCATTTCTATATCAATACGCGGAAAGTCGTGCGGTATTTTAGGGTTTGGTACAAACTTAACTAAACCACCTGCAAACATACCTGCGCTTACAATAAGCAAACACATAAAGCCAACAATTACGGTATAGCGATAGTGAATACAGCGGCTAACAAAAGGAAGGTAGTAGTTATTCACAAAGCCTTTTAAACCACTATCAATCACCATACGTAAGCGATGTAATAGGTTTTTAGGGTTTGGTTTACGCGGGTTCATTGCTGCAATGTGTGCAGGTAAAATAAGTTTTGATTCAATGAGTGAAAAAATCAAACATAAAATAATAACGCCACCAATGGCCTTAGAAAAAGCAGCACCAGGGCCGGTTGCGAGTGTTTGTGGTAAAAATGCCGCAATAGTTGTTAGTACACCAAAGGTTGCTGGCATCGCAACACGTTTTACGCCGCGTACTACGTTATCAAGTGTATGGCCGTATTTTTCTATTTCGGCACTGGCTGACTCGCCCACAACAATGGCGTCATCAACAACAATCCCGAGCACAAGTATAAAGGCAAAAAGAGAGGCTAGGTTAATTGTTACGTCTAAAAAGCCAATGGGCATAAACAAAAAGGCACCTAGAAAAGACACCGGTAAGCCCATCATTACCCAAAATGCCAAGCGTAGCGGTAAAAATAGTGCCAGTACTATCATTACTAACAAGCCACCCCAAATCATGTTATCGACCATCATATCGAGTCGACCTTCAAGGTAGTAAGTTAAATCAACAATAGGAGATAGCTTAACACCTGCAGGTAAAAGCGGCTCTTTAGCTGCCATGTAGCTTTTAAGTACTTTTGCTACATCGGTAATATCTTGATCTTTTGATGCGTTAACTTCAAACGAGAGTGAGTTTTTACCATTATATTTAGAATATTGTAGACCTTCTTCAAAGCCATCGTTAATGGTTGCTACATCGCCTAAATAAATTTGTGCGCCATCAGCAAGGGTAATAAGGGGGAGTTTTTCAAACTCAAAGCCACGGTAGGCTTGTTTTTCAACACGCATCGAAATATAACCGTTTTCAGAGCGTATTTGCCCCGCCGACATATTGGCCGAAAAGTTTTGTACAGCGCCTGCAATATCTCTAAATGTTAAGCCGTACTCGCGTAGTTTATCGGGGCTAACTTCTATACCAATTTCGTATTCTAAACCGCCGTTAAAATTAACAAGATTTACGTGAGGCAGTGCTTGTAACTCGTCTTTAATATCGTTGCCAAGCTCTTTTAACTGGTAGTTACTCATGTCGCCATAAAGCGCGAGTATCATTACTTCTTGCTCAAATTTATCGCGGCGAACAACAGGGCGCTCCATTCCCGCAGGAAAGGTGTTTATTGAATCAACTTGTACTTTAATTTCATCAAGTACTTCTTGTGGATTGTATTGTTCTTCTATTTCAATCCACGCTTGTGAAAAACCACGGTTAGAGTAAGTAATTAGGCGTTTAATGCCTTCAATACCTTCGAGGTTTTCCTCAACTTTTATGGTTATGCCTTCTTCAACTTCTTGCGGGGCGGCACCTGGGTAAACCGCTTGTACGCTTATCCAGTTACTTTCAAACTGTGGGAACATTTGTTTGCGAATGGTCATCGCCATTAAAATACCGCCCACTAATATAAATATCATTAGTAGGTTGGCAGCAACGGGATTTCGGGCAAACCATGCTATTAACCCTGTTTCACGAGTGTTCATGATTATTCCTCTTTCAGCGCAAGTTGAGTTACATCAGTTTTATCAGGCGCAATATCTTCAACTTTTACTGCCATACCTTCAGTTGGATACTCAAGCGCTGAGGTAACAATTTGCTCGCCATTTTTTAGCCCTTGGCTGGCTATAATCATGCCGTTTTGTTCGCGTATAATATTGAGAGTTTTAAACGATAATGTTAAATCGTCATTTAAAATTACAATTTTATTATCTTTAACTAAATGATGCGCAACAATAATTGCGTTATCAAGCGGGCGACCTTCAATGGTAGCGTTAATATATGAACCAAAACGAAGAGGGCGTGTTTTATCGCCATAAGGTGTTGCAAGTTGTGCAACCAAATAGCTCATACGGCTTGTTTGATCAACCACACCTTCGGTGCGAATTACTTTGGCTTGCCACATTGTTTGCTTACCCGCGTATTCTGCGTTAAATGTAACATTTGAGCCTACGCCGCCATTTTTTAAATATTGCAGTTCTTGATCGGCAACGGGCAAACGTACCTCTGCAACTGAGGTTGCACTCAATGCACCAAAACTATTACCTGGGTTTACTACTGAACCCAAGCTAATTGTGCGTTCATTAATAATGGCATCGTATGGGGCTTTAATATAAGTACGTTCAAGATTTCGGCTAGCACGTTTAACACTTGCTTGAGCAGAGCGGTAACGCGCTAATTTTTCAGCCAGTTGTGGTTTACGTAAATAAAGTTCTGAGGCAATAGCTTCGCTTGAGTCCGATTTAATACGCTCCCATTCAGCTTTTGCTACATGTGCTTGTGCGCGTTCTATTTCAAGTGCTGAGCTTGCTTGTGCTAAACCTGCTTGCGCTTCAATAAAGTCTGCCTCGTAATCATTTGCATCAATTCGTGCTAAAATATCGCCTTGCTTTACAAACGCGCCTTCAACAAATTGATCTGATACCGAAATAACTTGCCCACTAACTTGTGCTATCAGTTCGGTACGGTCCTTTGGTTTAACAATGCCGTACGATTTAACATCGAGCGTTATAGAATCTAAAAGTATGCTTTGTGTTGCAACTAAAGGGCGTAAATCTTGCTCTGGCTTTTCTTCGGGTGGTTTTTTCATTGCCATAAAGGCGAAAGCTAAAGCAATACCGCCTGCTAAAACAGCAATTGGGAGTATTATTTGTTTTGTAGTAGCCACAAGGCATTCCTTCATAATTGGTGGTGACAGAGCAATAATACGCAATAAAGTGTTTACAAGGCGTTTTAAGATGTAACAAAGCATTACATATGTACATTACAACTCAACATGCGGCTAATTACGTTCCTAAAAAGGAATTAAAGTAAGTGTGTTTTATTCAGAGGATATTATGAAAACCGAATCGATGAGTTGCAGGCTAGGCTGCGGCGCATGTTGTATTGCGCCAAGTATTAGTTCGCCTATTCCAGGTATGCCAAATGGTAAAAAGGCCGGAGAGCGCTGTATTCAGCTGGACGAACGTAATTTATGTAAGTTATTTGGTGATTCAAGCCGACCTAAAGTATGCAGTGATTTTAGCGCCACGCTTGATGTGTGCGGGTCAACAAATGCACAAGCTTTAGCGCTTATTACAGAGCTTGAAGAGCTAACTTAATCCTCGTTTTTAATACACATCTATTTACAATATATTATTAATAAAAATCTTCACAAGGTTATTAAAAGCAGTCGTTAATTTATTTGATGGCGAAATATTAGACATATTTAATTTTGTTGCTAATATAGGAAATTGTAAGATACTTTTTATAAATCTCATTTATAGGTGATTTCGTTCAATCTTAATTTTTAAAAGGAAAGAAAAATGAAAAATTTACTTACAGCATTTACATTAGGTGTGACTTTATTAGGTTGTTCAAACTTACCCATTAAAACCGATATTAAAGAAGACCACTTTAGACTCGAAAACTTTAAAAGAGAGCAGGGAGTAGATCTAGAATATGTCCACTTGATGTGCTTTAACAAAAAACCTACACAATGGGCTGAACCAAAGCAGTATATCAGTGGTGAGCATGATTTATGGGTAAAGGCGAGTGTTTCAAATCCTGATGTTTTAAATAGTCAAAAAGAAGCTTTTGTTAATTTTAACGTTAATTTAGATTCTGATAAAAGCTACATGCTAAATAGAAAAAGGGAAGGGGATAAAATATCAATCTGGATACAAGAAGTTGAAACCGGTACGGTTGTTTCGCAGGTTCTTACAGATGAGCTTAGTCGCCCTTTACAAATTGATAATGAGCTAAGAAAAAGACAATGTCGTTCTGGTTCAATATAAGCTGAGTAATCAAAGCTCTTAATATTTAGTATGCCGTTTATTTTTTGCTAAATATTTATTCAAAGACCTGTTTTAAATAAACAGGTCTTTGAATGTGATAGCTCAATTCTACCAACTATACGTTGCGCTTAACGTATATTGCTCACCTCGCCCTGGTGTACCAGGTATCTCTTCAAACGATTCACCCCATAGGTTATCTGCTGCTAAAGTAATAAATAAGTTTTTTAGCATTGGCGGCGTAATTTTTAACGTTAAATGAGTAAATAAAGCATCGTCGTCACTACCGCGCAGCGCATTTTCGTGCTGTTTGCGCCACTCGTTATCTATTCTAAACTGCAATATATCAGTAGGATTCCACACTGCGCCGAGTGTTAGGCGGTGATCAGGGAAGTTTAATGCGTAAAAACTAGCGTCAATATCTGCCGCACCGTAATTTTCTGATTTATGAAGGTAGGTGTAACTCGCTACAATTTCGGTGGTTTCAAAGTGTTTAGTTGCTAAGAACTCAATGCCCGTCGTATTTATATCTACAGGGTTTGCAAAGCGCGCAGAGCTTGAATCAAAATTAAACGTCCAATCGGTTAAGTTGTCATCTTTGCGATAAAAAATAGCCGAATTAAGTTGCCAAGTTTGCTCATCAACTAATAAACCTAGCTCTAGGCTTTTAGTCGTTTCGCGCTCAAGGGTGTAATTACTTCTAAATAACCCGCCTGAATCACTTCCGCCAATGGCGGTATAGCCTGCTACTTGGCTTGCCTCTGCGTACGATAAATAAAACGTGCGCTCAAAACCTTTGCTGTTTTGTGTATTAAGCGTTATATCACCAATAAGTGACAGTTCAGAGTCGTCTCTATTTGTATCGTCAAACGCAGCGCCTAAACGAAATGTAAGTTGTTTATTATCCTCAAGCGCCATTTTGTATTCAGGCAATACGCTTAATTTATAATACTTACGAGAGGTAAAGTTGTTTTCAAGCGTGGTAGATTCAATTGAGTCGTCAATAAACTGTGCTGAATAATTTACAGCAAATACATCGCTTTGAGCATGATGCCCCGATAGCGCTAACGACTTAACTTCACTTTTGTGAAAAGCTTCAAAAGCGCTTGGATTTTCGCGAGAGTAAATATAATGATCGTCGTGTGTGCGGTAATAAGCCGACACTTCAAAGTTACTATCCTGCGCATAATTTTGCTTATGGTTTAGCATTAATAAGCGGGTTTCTAGCTCTTCTGTTTCGTTAACGCCAAATGGAGTGTACAAATTTGGCCAACCAAAAAACTTATCTTGTGAGCCAAAAAACAAATCTGTTTGAGAATCAGCGCCAGCTAATTGAACGCGACCCGATGCTCGCGTAAAGTCGTGATCGCCGTTATCAATAGTGCCATCGCTTTGTGAGTGAGAAATCTCACCTTCAAAACCAAGCTTCCAATCCTTTGCGCCTTCAAGGGGCATACTTACAGCTGCATGTAAGCTTTGTAAGTTAAAATCGTTAGTACCAGTACCTAACGATACGCTGCCGCCCGTGCTAATTGGTTTCCAGCCAAACGATACAGTGCCTACAGAGCTATTAGCACCATTAAGTGCATTGTCTGCGCCTGTTAAAATATAAGGGCCGGTAAGCATTTGCGGTGCAATAGGAATTTCAGCAAAGTAATGACCAGACTGTGGGTCAAGTAAAGTAGCACTACCAACTCTAAAGCCGGTATTTTCAAAAATACCACCGCGTATAGTCACATCGGCTTGCGCTTCAGCCATATTACGTGATTGTAAATCAACACGTGGGTCATACTCTAAATTAGATACTGGAGAGTCAAATGTACCTACAGGTAATGTGTTTGCAGTGGGCGATGCCTCAACCGTTATTTTTTCGATTGCCGGTGATGCTTCAGTTTTATCAGTTATAGCTTCGCCGTAGGCAAAACTGCTCGCGCTGCATAGCAGTGCAGGGAGTATAAAGTGCGGTGACCATTTCATGTTGTGTGTCTCATTTTTTATATGCAATTACGGTAACAATTAAATTCAGAACACACTTTTAAGGCGTGATAAAATAATTCAATTAAACAACTGCGATTTTGGCGCGATTGTACATTAATTCATTAAAAACTGCATTTGATAATCATTTGCAACGTTAATGCATCTAACAAATTTGGTCACATTTATTATGAATATAAAACAGCAAGATACTATTTACTTTGCAGGTGGCTGCCTGTGGGGCGTGCAAGAGTTTTTAAAGCACTTACCTGGTGTAATAAGTACTGAAGCAGGGCGGGCTAATGGAAAAAACGATAATACACAAGGTGAATACGACGGTTATGCTGAGTGTGTAAAAGTAATATTTAGTACAAAAGCGGTTAGCTTAAACGAGCTGTTTGGCTTCTTTTTTGAGATTATTGATCCGTATAGCGTTAACAAACAAGGGGATGACGTAGGCCCTAAATATCGCACTGCCATTTATAGCAAAAGCCAAGATCATTTAAAGGTCGCTAGCAATTATATAAGCCAGCGAAGTGATGCCGATAAAATTGTGGTAGGGGTAGAGCTGCTAACTAACTACGTGCCAAGCGATCCTGAGCATCAAGACCGCTTAACTAATCATCCTGATGATTACTGTCATATACCGCTTGAGTTACTGCATAAGTATAAATCGTAACTTAGAGTAGGGTAAGCGCATAAAGATAAGTAATTAGAAGCTATCGCTTCTCGCGCAAGCAAGCTTAGCGCCTACGGGTAAAGTTTGACGCGGTGTTTTTTGCATACGTGCAGCTTGCTGACGTGACGGGCGTAGCTCGTAATTACTTTATTTTAAAAGTTCCAAAAATACACACCTACAAAAAAGCTCACATACTGTGAGCTTTTTCAAAACTTAATTATAGCTAATTTTAACTTACTGCTGCTTTTGCGGCGGGAAGTTACTTAAAATTTCGCTCACTGTTTTGTTAATTGATGCTTCACGCTTTTCTGGCGATTGATTTTTCTTTAATCGACCTTCTTTTGCGCCGCGCCATACTAGCTGGTTAGATTCACGGTCTACAATATCAATAATCAGTGTACCCACTTCGTATTCACGCGCAGTTGTATCGCGTTGAAAACCAGTACCCCAATAACCCCAATGCGGGCGGTAGTTTATATTGAAGTTGTCTACTTCAAGCTCTTTATCTACCGATGCATGATAGTTAACAAGTACATCAGCTTGCGCCGCATCAACTAAACTCATACCTAGTGTTTGGCTCAGCTCTGCGTTAACGGCAGTGCGAACACGCTTTTCCATCAGGCCATTAATTTGATAGTTATTTGTGTCTTTAGTTAGGCTGGCGTTTTCTACCCAAGCAAATGTTTTAAAATTACTAAAGTTAGCTGATTTATCGTAATCCCAATCTGGGGTTTGTGTACAGGCTGTAAGAAGTGCTAGCGCTGCAACAATAAGTATATTTTTCATTACGTTTGCTCCAATAAAATGCATTAATTTAAAATAACACACATAGTTTAAATGTGTATTATTTAAACGTCCTATATTTTAGTTTAGTTGGTTTGCCTTAACGGCCAATTAATTGTGTTCAACTTCAATCCAATCTTTTTCATCTACCCAGTTTTGTGCACCGTCTTTTACTGAACGAATAGGCACAATGTAGTCACAACTTATTTGTGGCTTAACTGAGGCAAATATAGGCACAAAACCAAAGCTTAGTGCGGTTTCTATAATTGCTTTTTGATTTTGTGGGTCAATGTCGGCTGCTTCATCTATGTAAATAGGTATACGGTATAGGTTTTGTTCCTGATCGCTTAATAAGTAACGAATAAACAACATGCCACACAATAACTTAATAGTAATTCGTGTGCCGTTTGAACCCGCCGAATCTATTTTTTCAAAGTGTTCGGTTTCACCTGCGCGGTTAACCACTTCAAATCGAATATCAAATAAATCGGTAAGCGTTAAACCCGCTTTATCTGAGGCGAGTTTAATTAAGTGATCTTTCGCTTCGTTTACCGCACTTTCGCTGTACGGTTCTTGGCTCAGTAAATCAAGTGTGTCACCTTGCTCAAACTGATGCGACGTGCTGATAATGGTATCTATACTATCAACCAGCATTTTGCGCGGTATGACGTTAATTTTAAATGCTTGCAGGTTTGAAATACGGTGCTGGCTTATGCCTTTATTAAAGCTGTTCATTTCGCGGCGAAGTCGGTCTAAATCTTCTCGTAAGCCTTTAATAGTTGCAGCCACTTCGGTAAGTGCAACACGAGCTTGGCGTTCAACAGCGTCGCGTTCGTTATCAATATTATGAAAGGCGCTTATTAGCTTTTGGTATTTAGTGTATTCGTCATTTTCGTTATCGAATTTAGTAATACCCGCGTTATATACATGCAAATAGGTGTTGCGTACGTTTATGTCAAAATTACGCAGCTCTTGGCAGTCTTTATTAAAATGATGAACAAGGTCGCTTAAGTTATCAAAGTCGACTGTAATATCAATCATATACGGGGTTACTTTGCCGCTGTATAAATCAAGGGTGTGGTCAATTCGCTCGCTTTTAACTTGGCGTAAGCGCTCAGTTTGGCGATTAATTTGCTCTTGTTTCGATTTAATTAACGAACGACGATCGGCAATTGAGCCACTATTTTTTTGAATATCTTGCAGGTAGTCGTCAACTTGTTCGCGCTCAGCTAATAACTGCTCTTTTAGCATGGCTTGCGCTTCAACCGACTGCTGCATTATATCAAACTGCTCTAAGCGTTTTAGGGCGCTTTCTGCGCTCATAAGCTCATCGTATAGCGCGTCTTTTTCTTTTTGCTTGTCGGCAACGTTTGCTGCAACATCGCGCTGTTGCTTAAACTCTTTAAGTGAATGCTCAAGTGCACTGAGCTGAGCGGTTAATTGCTCTTTGTTTTCGCCGCTTTGCATTTGCACAGGCGAGAGCTTTTTAAGCTTAATGTTCGCCCCTGGTAGTGTTAGTACGCCGCCTTTAACGTTTTCGCTAAGTAGCGATAAAAATTCACCAAACGCGTCTTCGTCATCAATGGTTATATCGCCATTAGTGGTGGTCGCAAACGAGAGAATATCTGGGTTTAAAATCCGCGATATTTCTTCTACTTCTTTTAACGAGAGGTCTTCGCGCATACGGGTAAACAAATTAAACTCAAGGTTTTTAAGTTGCAGCTTTAAGCTCTTAATTTGTTTTTGTGTTTCGCTAATGCGGTAGTCAAGCGTGTGTAGGCTTTGCCCTTGTGCGCTGGTTATAGAGTGCGAAAGCGACTCGTAATCTTGCTTTAACTGAGTCAGGCTGGTTTTAAGGGTGGCTTTATTTACCAGTTCAAATTCGCTTTTAAGCGCATCGTAATCTAAAAACCACTGCTCAATTTGTGTTTGTCTGCGCTCTATGTCGCGCGATTGCTGTACGTATAGGCTTTGTTTTTGCTCAAACTCGTGTTTTTCGTGCTCTATATCTTCAAGCGCAATGCCCAACTCATTAAGTTGCGATTCTTGATAGGTATCAAAATCAATTAGTGCTTGGTCAATTTTAGGCGCATACGCCGCTAATTTACCTTTAAGCACGGTTTGGTTTTCAAGCATTGATTCAAGCGCGGCTATTGGCTCTTGCATTGACTCAAGGGCTTTTAATTCGCGTTTTGAGCGGTTTACTTTATCAAACGAGCGGCGCCATACTTCATAAAAGTCGACCTTAGAGTTTGACATATGGCGTTCAAACACGCGTAGCATAAAGCGTTTTACGTCGCTTGCGCCTAATTTGTGTAAGTTAAGAATACGTCTAAATATTTCTTTATAAATAGAAGAGTCTTGTACATTATTAAGCGGGATCATTTTTAAGTTAATGTCGCCGTCAAAAGGCGTTGCGCCGCCAGTAAGTAGCGCGTTTAACTCTTGTGCTTTTAACTCAATAGGGTTGTAGTTAAGCGATTTTAAATGGTTGAACAGCTTGGTAAATTTAATAATAGTTTTACCTTGCGTGTACTGCTCTAAATCAAGCTTTCCTTGATAACAAAAGTACTGATGCGCGTAACCGGCAATTTTACCAAGCCCTGCAACGCCTATTACTACCGAGCCATGAGGCAAGTTAGCTTCGAGTAAAATGTACGACTGATCGGATGAAAAATAAAACTTACGGGTTTCATCTAAATCGTGTCCGTCCCATTCTGTTAAGCGCAAATCGTTAATAAGCGGGAACTGCAGGGCGTTAATAACCGAGCTTTTACCTGTGTTATTGGGCGCGCAAATAGAGCTACTTTTATCAAGCGGGATCACACATTTTGCATAGCCTGCGGTGTTAAGTAGGGCGAGTTTACTTAGTCCGTATAGATTTTTCATTCCTCGTCCTCTGTAATATAGGTTTCTTCGTTTACTTCCATGAGTGCATCTATGTAGCGGTGAATTGGCGCTTGTAGCATAAAGCCGCCTTCTACTTCACGGGCTAAACCTAGGCGGACCATGCGCAGGTAAACGTCTTTGCGCAGGTCCGATCCCGAAAATATCTCAAGCTGATCAAACAAATGTTTGTTAATTTGCACCAGCGTTTGCATAAGCTCTAAATTGTTTACGTCGTCAAACAATGCGCGCATTGGGTCTTTACCCGTATTGGCGTAGTGCTCAATTAAAATGTAAATGGTGAGTGCGATAGCGCGAGATATTTTGCCCATATTTGGCGTGCTTTCGTCGCTACCAAAGTAATAAAAGCCACGGCTGTCGCGTTTTAAATCGTTACCTAGGGCGGTAAATAGGGCGGTGTAGTCTTCTATGTGTTGGTCAAGCTCTTGCCACATTACGTTGTCTTGCTCGCAAATGTGATAACCCGCTACTAATTTTTTATTAATGGCTTGTAGATGGGTTAGCTCGTCTAAGTTTATGTGTGTCATGGTTTATTTACCTGCCTTTGAATCTGGCTGAGGCTCTGAATTAAATGGATATAAAGAAAAGTGCTGACCGGCAATTTTTACGCGGGCTTTTTCATCGCTTTGAATTATTTTAATATCGCTGTCGCTGACTAATTTTTGATACAAAAATAGCATTTCGTCGGCATCGAGATTTGGGTAGCTTTCGTCTAAAAATTGCAGCAAGGGCTGCGGCTTTTTGCGTTTTTTATTAAAGCGCTTAGCAAAGCTGATTTTAACATCGTTGTAGTCAGGAATATTAGGTGTAACAAATGCAGGCACGTCTTGTTGATCTGGCAATTGGTATTCTTCGTGTTCAAATTCAACCAAGCTTGCCATATAAGCCACAATATGGCGTTGCTGACCAAGCGAATATCGCTGTGCGTCGCTCACAAAGTGTGGCTGTACAGCACTTAGCATATTGTCTACGCCATTTTTGCGCACAAGCCCAAGTACTTTGGCTGCTTGGCGAGTAATTAAGTTATTACGGCGTAACTCTTCGCGCAGCGGCATAAGCATATCAGCACTTTTACGTAAGCTTTCTCTACCCACTAAATGCATTTCGAGTATACGGGTACGTAATTGCTCCAGCATGCGTTTATCGTTGTACGCTTTACCTGAGCGCTCAATGTGCAGTATTTGCTTACTTATTTGCTCTTCAATGAGGGTAAAACACGCATGAAATTCACCACGAATATCAACCATTTCAAGCATTGGCTCTATGTATTCGTCAAACGCTTCTATTACCGCTTTATAACGCTTTTGCAGCGATTGCACCGCATTATTAGATTTAGCTTGTTCAACAATATTTAAAATAGCGTTTTCGTTGTGTGCGTATAGCTTCATTATTTTACGCACCCGATCATCCATAATGCGGCTGTAGCGGCGTAAGTCGTCAAAGTCTTCTATTTCGCCAGCGTTATCTAGGCGATTACCTAAACGTGCAAGGTCGTCGACTAATACGCTAATTTCTTGCGCTAAGCCTAAATGCTCTTCTTGCAGTAAAAACGTAGCAAAATCGGCAATGGCACGATTTATTTCAAGCTGAGAAGATTTAGCCAGTGGAATTAAAATATCTTGGTTTAACAAACGATTTGTTTCTTTATAAATGCGTTCGTTTGACCACGTAGGCTGCTTTTGTTTAATCGCGTTTTGTACGTCTTTTAGGCTAAAGTCAGCCATTTTAAAACGTTTAAATAATAGCTCTAATACACCCCAATGTTCGGTTATGGTGTTTAGCAGCTTTTTAGCTGGGATCATAAGAGGTTACAACATCCTAGTATTTTATTATTGAGTTCTTATAGAAGACTCATTATTACGTATTTTTAATTAACCTTGTCTGTATATAGTATTCGTTTTTAAGACCATTTAATAATAGTTTTTGCATAGAGGCAGTGCTAAAATTCGCGCCGAAAATAGGCACATGAAATGGAATGTTATTTGTGTGTTCTTTAAAACTATATCAAAGGTTGTTTAACTACCATGGTTTCCTCGATTATTCTAACCCTGATAGCGATTGCATTTTTACTGATCGTTATAGAAGATATAATCCATGTCAATAAAGCTAAAACCACGCTGTTTTTTGGTACGCTTTGCTGGATTCTTCTTTTTATATACCCTCTACACGGGCAAAGCCCCGATACGATTCAACACCTTTTAAATGAAAATATTTTAGAAATTGCCTCGTTATGGTTATTTTTAATGGCTGCAATGACCTTTGTAGCGTATTTAAATTCAAAGGGGTTTATAGAAAATATTGTGCACCGTGTTATGCCAAAAAGTATTAGCGAAAAAAAGCTCATGTTTTTGGTGGGTGGTTTTGCATTTTTGTTTTCGTCGATTTCAGACAACGTAACAGCGACGCTTATATCGCTTGCGGTTGTTATGTCGTTAAAACTTGAACCTAAAAAGCTTATTAAATACGCCACGCTTATTGTGTTTGGGGTTAACTCAGGTGGGGTATCGCTAATAACAGGTGACGTAACCACACTAATGATATTTTTAGATGGCAAAGTAACCATTGCTCATTTATTACTACTTATAGCGCCAGCTCTTGCAAGCGTTATGCTGCTTGCCGCGTTACTGTCTATAGGTATGAAAGGGCGTGTTGAGTTTGCTAGTGCAGGTAAAACCCGCATTGAAAAAACCGACATAACCATTGCTGTTATATTTTTATCTACCGTAGTGAGCACACTTATGCTGAGTGTAGTTTACAGCGTACCGCCTTTATTAACCTTCTTGTTTGGCTTATCAGTGATGTTTTTAGTAGCGCAGTTTTTAATGCGCAAAAAAGACATTAACAAAGACATAATCGATTTTGTTCGCGATATAGAATACGACACATTATTATTTTTTGTAGGTGTACTTTTACTTGTAGGCGCACTTAAAGAAATTGGTATGCTAAGTAAATTTACAGACCTATACACGGTAATGGCACCTGAGTACGCAAACTACTTAATGGGCATATTATCAGCAGGGGTCGATAACGTACCGCTTACTGCTGCTTTATTAAAAGCCGATATAGTAATGAGCCAACAGCACTGGTTGTCGTTTACGTATGCAACGGGCGTGGGCGGTTCAATGCTTATCATTGGGTCGGCTGCGGGTATTATTGCCATGAGTAAAGTTAAAGCGCTTACCTTTATGAGCTACTTGCGCTTATCGCTGCATTTATTAATTTGTTACACGGTTGGATATGCGGGCTCGTATTACATGGGCAGTTTTATTTAACTCATAAATTATTAAATGCTTGACAGCTAGACGTCTAAACGATAACTTTCAAAGCCCCGCTACTTAGTGGGGTTTTGTTTTATTAGCCACTGGTTAATAAAGCATTCAGAAGAGGTGCGATACTTAGGTACTTAATGTTAGGCGACGAAAGCCGATGATCATTAAGGAGGGAAGTACTCGCCGAGGAAAATAATGGTACGTCGTCATTGTTTTTCGGTTTATGGGGCTGAATCCTCAAAACTGTCACCAATATAGGTGGAGAGCTTCTGGCAGTGGACTTATCTTCAAGCATTCCTTTGCCAAGTTCTTCTTGTTTTATTGCGGTTTGGATACCGCGAAAGGAGACTAAATGACTACCCAATCAGCGCCACAAACAGTGCCTAAAACAGAGTTAAGCGCAAAATCAGATTACATCGTTGCCAAATTTGGCGGAACAAGTGTTGCAAATTTTGAAGCGATGAGTCGCTGTAGCGAAATTATTGTTGCAGATAAAAGCGTACGTATTGTTGCCGTGAGCGCCAGTGCCGGCGTAACTAACCACTTAGTTGCACTGTGTAAATCAAGCATTACCTCAAGTGAGCGCCAAGAACACATAAATGGCGTGCTTGCTATTCAACAAACTATTTTAGATGAATTATCGCTAGATGCCGATTTAGCGGTTGGCTTTAACGAAACCCTAAAAGCATTTCAAACATTGGCTCAAGAGTCACTAACAACCGATCAGCAACACGATGAGCTACTTAGCTTTGGTGAGCGTTTATCGTCATATTTATTTGCTCAGGTGCTGCGTTTACAAGGTTTAAACGCCGATCGCTTTGATGTGCGCAAGGTGCTTAAAACCGATAGCCAATTTGGCAAAGCAACGCCTAATGTTGCAACCACAGCGCAAGCTGCTAAAGAGCATTTAATCCCGTTATTAGACGCTCAAGTAATTGTAACTCAGGGATTTATTGGTAGTGACGAATACGGTCAAACCACAACGCTAGGACGAGGTGGTTCTGACTATAGCGCTGCATTACTAGCTGAAGCGATTAACGCTAAAAGTGTGCATATTTGGACCGATGTAGTGGGCATTTTTAGCACCGACCCGCGTTTGTGCGCAAAAGCGACGCCTATTGCACGTTTAAGTTTTGACGAAGCCGCTGAAATGGCAACCTTTGGCGCAAAAGTATTACACCCAGCGACTATTTTGCCAGCAAGTCGTAGCCACATTAACGTATTTGTAGGTTCTAGCCGCGAGCCAGAGCGTGGCGGTACGTGGATTGAGCGTGAAAAATCGCAGCAACCAGGTATACGCGCAGTAACACAACGTAAAAACCAAATATTGCTTACGCTTAAAAGCCCTGAAATGCTACTAGCAAGCGGCTTTTTAGCACGCGTATTTACACTATTAAGTGAATATAATATATCGGTAGATTTGGTAACCACATCAGAAATCAGCGTAGCTATAACCCTTGATAATGCGCAAAACGCATCGCGCCCAGAGCTCGATCAAGAATGCCTAGATAAGCTTGCAGAGTTTTGCCATGTTTCGGTAGAAAACAACCTAACACTGGTGGCACTTATTGGCTCTGAGATTCAATTACGCCAACACGAAATGAACTTAATGAGTGTACTAAAAGACTTTAACATTCGATTAATTTGTCACGGTGCAAGTAAGCACAACTTGTGCTTTTTAGTAGAGCAAACTGAGTCAGATAACGTAGTACAGTCTATTCATAGCCGTTTATTAGAAAACGATTTTGCTGCGTAAATAACGGTTATTCAGGAAAATTACCTAGTAAAATCACTTAACAAAATTGATTAATAAAGTCATTTAATAAAAAGCATCGCCAGTCGGTGCTTTTTTTATGCACCACACTCACATCAAAACAAACATTGCTGTCACTGCTATCAACTACAGTAACGCGATTACTGCAAGCACTCAGCTTTGCACTATGTAATTCGTCAAACACATTGGGGCTAAGTAATTTTGCAATAGGGCGGCTGGTGGCTTTAGCAAGTGACTCTTTTAATGTCCAAATTCTAAAAAACGTATCTGCTTGGGCTTGGGTATTAGTAGGCTCAGTGATAAGTGTAATTTCATCATTATGATAAAAATGCTTAGCGAGCTTTTCAAACGGGCGCTTTAGGCTTACTTTTTCAATATCAAACCCAAACTCACTTTTATCAAAATTTAGCGCTACGCCAACCAAACCATGCGAGTGCGAAATACAGGTATTAATAACATCACCATTTACGTGTATTTGCAGCTTTGAGCTTGCCTCGTCAAATTCGGTACTTATTTTATTAAGGGCTACACGCGCATGTTGCGGCTGCGCTACTTTAATAAGGTGTTTTAACAATAACCGCGTCGCTAAATACTCTTGCTTAGCTTGCGGACTTTTACGGCGGTTTATAATAGTTAACTCAAATGGGCTTAAGCAATCGGGCAAATTAAAGTCACTAAGCTCAAGTGTTTTAGCATTAAATAATAAAATACTGTTACTCGCTAAAGACAAATTTGCCAATTGAGTTGAAGTAATACTCAAGGCATTTTTAAAATAGTGTTCAGTCATAAAAGCCCTAAAGCAAAAGAAGTCGCTGATATTGTGAGCGGTTAACGCCACTAATAAAGGCTGGGTACAATTTTATTACTCAGCTGGCATGAAATATGGTTTAATTCACAATAATCAAAATAATAACAGATTTGTAGATGTATGGCACAAGTGCGTGATGGGTTTCAAAGCCGACTTGGTTTTGTTTTAGCCGCTGCTGGCGCAGCAGTGGGTTTAGGTAATATTTGGGGTTTTCCTACGCAAGCGGCCAACCATGGCGGCGGTGCATTTTTACTGGTTTACTTTATTGTTATATTTTTACTTGCGCTTCCTGCGCTGTATACCGAACTTTATTTAGGTCACAAAGCACAAGCTAACCCGGTAAAAGCATTGGGCGATGCATGGCAAAACACTAGCCGTAAGGTTGGTGCAGCAGCTGGTTACATAGGCCTTGCGGGCGCAGTTGTTATGCTAAGTTTTTATTCAATAGTGGCAGGGTGGATGCTCTCCTACGCTATTGAACCCATAACCACCTTTTTTGGATTTACAGGCGCAAGCGAGTTTTTACATAGCGACTCAGTGCTGCGTAATTTTGTATTTACGCCGCTTATGCTTATTTTAACCGCCAGTATTATTTTAAAAGGGGTTAAATCGGGAATCGAAACCTGGTCGCGCCGTTTAATGCCACTGTTACTTGTGCTGCTAGTTGGTTTAATTGCCTACATTGCAACACTTGATGGCGCAAGCGAAGGTTTTGCCGCGTATTTAATTCCTGATTTTAGCCAAATACTTGACCCTAATTTAATTATTGCGGCAATGGGGCAAGCGTTCTTTTCGCTCTCGTTAGGTGTGGGTTGTATGATGATTTACGGCTCGTATTTACAACCAGATGCTAATTTACCAAAGCTCACAGCAGGTGTTGCACTACTTGATACTGGTGTTGCTTTTTTAGCGGGGTTACTTATTATTCCTGCTATTTATGTGGCGCAGCACAACGGTGTAGAGGTATTTAGTGGCGGTAAACTGATTGGCGAAGGGCAGCTAATTTTTGCTATTTTACCTGAGCTATTTAGCACCATGGGCGAAATTGGCTTATTAGTTGGTTTATTGTTTTTTGTATTAATGTCTATCGCATCGGTTACGTCAACTATATCGACCACTGAAATTCCGGTAGCGTTTTTAGTCGAAAACCACAACGTTAGCCGCACCAAAGCAACATGGGCAGTGAGCGCCGTTGTACTTGTATGTGCAAGCGCAATTATATTAAATTTTGATTGGTTATTTGGTTTAGTTATTATGCTATTTACTCAATACCAATTACCGCTTATGGGTTTATTTTACTTTATTACGGTAGGTTGGATGTGGCAGCGTGGTAATAAATTACATCAAGCAACAACAGGCGTACATTACTGGTTTGCTCAGTATATTCGTTTTGTTTGCCCAATATTAATGACCTTGGTATTTGCAAACGTCGCGTTTGGTTAATTTTATCTAAACCCTAAAAATAGATTAATAAAGCGAAGTGAGTTTAAAACGCACTTCGCTTTTTTTGTGCCTATTATTTAGGTACAGCTAAAGTATTTATAAAACCTCATTAGTTAAAGGTTTACCTTCGCTTACTTCAAGCGCGTTAAGTAGGGTTGTGTTTGCTATTTCGGTGAGTGCTTCTTGGGTAAAAAAGCCCTGATGCCCCGTTACTAATACATTTTTAAAGCTCACTAAGCGCGAGAATATATCGTCTTGATTTATTTCGTCGCTGTGATTTTTAAAAAATAGCTCCGACTCTTGCTCGTAAACGTCGAGCCCTAAGTAGCCTAATTTTTTAGTTTTTAGCGCACTAATACATGCGCTACTATCAAGTAATGCACCGCGAGAGGTGTTAATAAGCATAACGCCGGTTTTCATTTTACTAAACGCCTCATCATCTATTAAATGATGAGTTTGCTCCGTTAAAGGGCAATGCAAAGAAATCACATCGCTTTGGCTAAGTACGGTGTCTATATCGGTAATTGTATAATTGCCAGGTTGTGCGTAGGGGTCGCATACTAATACATTAGCGCCAAAGCCATTTAAAATGTTGCACAGCGCAAGGCCAATTTTGCCGCAACCTACAATACCCACGGTTTTATTGTGCAAGTTAAAACCAAGCAATCCGTTTAAATCAAAATTGTCTTCGCGTACGCGGTTATACGCTTTATGCGTTTTACGGCTAAGCGTTAGCATAAGTGCAATACAATGCTCGGCTACGGCCTCAGGGCTGTAAGCAGGAACACGTAATACTTTAATTTTATGTGCTTTTGCTGCAGGTAAATCAACATTATTAAATCCTGCACAACGTAGCAAAATAGTATTTATGCCATGGCTTGCCAATTGTTCAATAACAGTGGCGTTTACAGTGTCGTTAACAAATACGCATATGGCATCAAACCCGTTTGTTAAAATGGCCGTTTGTTCGCTCAGGGCTTGCTCAAAATACGTTATTTTTATATCACGGTGATCGCGTGTACTTTGTTCAAAAAAAGGCAGTTCGTACTTTTGAGTACTAAAAAAAGCAATGTTCATGGTAATAGCCTCGACGCTTAAGGAGTATTATTTATTACTAATACAATAAACTACTTTATAAACCTGTGCTTTAGTAACACGCATTTTATTGATTTAAATTAAGCCCTAATTTATGCCTTAGCCGACGTAAACAAAGGTATTTTTGACGATACTTTTTTACCACCTCTAGCAGCGCTTAACTTTGCGGCTTGCAGTAGGTTGCTTTCTATTACTTGTTTAAGTGTTTCGGGCTTAGTACGTGGTGCATAGCGTGCAACAAGTTGCCCTTGTGAGTTAATTAAAAACTTAGTGAAATTCCACTTAATTGCACGATTTTGCGAAATACCCCGCGTATGCGACTTTAAATAATTAAACAACGGATGTGTTTCTGGCCCGTTTACCATTACTTTACCAAATACCTCAAATGAGACATTAAATTGCTCTTGGTAAAAGTCTTTAATGGCTAAATTATCAAGCGGCTCATTTTGGCCAAACTGGTTACAGGGAAACGCAAGTACAGTAAAACCATTGCTTTTGTATTGCTGATAGAGCTTTTCGAGCGCATTTAATTGCACAGAAAAATTACACTTACTCGCTGTATTAACAATAAGGACGGTTTTGCCCTGTAATTGGCTAAGAGAAAAATTTTCGCTGTTAAAAAGTGGTGCATTAAATTGATAAATACTGTCCATAGGTTACCTACTTACCTTTCCCGCTAAGGAAATTTTATAAAGACTTTCATTCGCTTTTTTATCGACCGGTTGACATAATCGAGGTCTAGTTTCTAAGTTATCAGTTAAATAGGTCATTTTTATGTCAATGAAAGTCGCATTTATAGGTTTAGGCGTAATGGGTTACCCAATGGCGGGGCATTTAGCAAAAGCAGGGCACAGCGTATGCGTTTATAACCGTACTCAAGCTAAAGCACAAACGTGGACTGCAGAACATTCAGGAAGCTTTGCACCAACCCCGCGCGAAGCTGCCAGTAATGCCGACATCGTATTTATGTGTGTTGGTAACGATGACGATTTACGCTCAGTAGTGTATGGCGAAGATGGTGTGTTAGCGGGCATGTTGCCGCACACTATTTTGGTTGATCACACCACAACCTCTGCCGAAGTAGCACGCGAAGTGGCTGCAAAAGCGGCTTTGCAAAATATCGACTTTATAGATGCGCCTGTATCGGGCGGACAAGCTGGCGCCGAAAACGGCGTATTAACGGTTATGGCGGGTGGCAGTGAAGCTGTATTTGCTAAAGTGCAGCCAGTTATGGCAGCGTTTAGCCGTTTTAGCCAATTACTAGGCGGCGTTGGCTCGGGACAACTTTGTAAAATGGTTAATCAAATTTGTATTGCTGGCGCAGTGCAAGGTTTAGCCGAAGGCTTACATTTTGCCAAGCAAGCTGGGCTTGATGGCGAAAAAGTTATAGAAACCATTTCTAAAGGTGCAGCCGGTTCATGGCAAATGGAAAACCGCTACAAAACAATGTGGGCGGGTGAATATGAGTTTGGTTTTGCCGTAGATTGGATGCGTAAAGATTTAGGCATTGCACTCGATGAAGCTAAAAACAACGGTGCAACATTGCCAATGACCGCAACGGTCGATCAATACTACGCCGACGTACAAGCACTCGGCGGCGGCAGATACGATACCTCAAGCTTACTAGCACGCATTGAAGCGCTGCATAAAAAGTAACGTTTACGTTGAGTATGTCGATGTAGACGCGAAGCTTGCTGGCGTGATGGGCGAAGCCCGTAAAGTGACTTATTCACAAAGAGGTTATGAGGCGTTGCGCTTTTAGAGGAAGTAATAGATCTAAAAAATTATTGTTTTTATGTTTCTCATTTACTCCTCATTCGCTTCTCTTTGTGAAATAGATTTTTCTTTTTTTGAAGTGGTACAGATATTTATAAACAAAAAACGCGACACTTTATTGCTAAAGTGTCGCGTTTTTAATGCGTTATATAAACAAAATTAAAGTAAATTACATGCTTTGAGCGTAGTTATACAGCGCCTTTAAAATTGTAAGATTTTTTTCGCTGTCGTCATGTTCATGCGCTAGGTTTTCAAGGGTGATCATAAAATCTTGCGCATTAATCGACGGTTGATCTTCCCCGTGCATTAACTTGTTTTGGCAGTACTGGCGCCATTGATCAAGCTCTTGCTGGTTTAGCGTTTCAGGCCAGTTACGGGCGCGGTATCTAAACAACAATGTATTAAACTTTTTATCTTCAAAGTCTAACTTCAATCCAGCCAATTCATCTGGTTTTGCATCACGAATAATCGCAAATTTAGCTTTATCAGCATGGCTTGTAAACCCATCGTAAAGTAAGTAGTCAACGTTAGTGGTTGCGCTGTAATCGCCTTGCTCGTTAAACACTTCGGTTACTTTATCACGAAGGTCGGTATTGGCTTTTAAAATAGCTAAGTTAGCTAAGCATTGCTCACGGTCAATCCCAAGGCGCGCGGCGTTTTCAGGCAATAATGTTTTAGCTGGGGCTAAAATAGGGCACTTGTTTAAATGCACTAGTTTTAAGCCAACAGGTAAATCGTCTTCGGCTAAATCTACACGTTTGGTGTATAAACGTTTGCGTAACTCTTCTACGTTTAAATCAATGAGTACTTGCGGATTTTGAGTTAAATCAAAACAAATAACTGCGTTTTTATTTACCGGATGAAAGCTCATTGGTGCAACCCAGCTTGTACAGCCTTGTGTTGCAGGTATGCGCGACGTGGTATGCACTAGCGGCGTCATGTTAAAAACGTCAACCAATTCAGCAAGGGCTTTTTTGCCACGCAAACCAAAAAAGAAGTTATACAGCTTTGGCTGTTTTTCTTTTATTAGTTTAGCCAATGCAATAGTGGCGGTTACATCGCTTAGCGCATCGTGCGCTGCGGCGTGTTCAATACCATTAGCTACTGTTAAATGTTCTAACTTAAAGCTTGGGCTGCCATCTTCTTTTAACGGCCATTCAATGCCTTCAGGGCGCAGTGCGTAACAAGCACGTACTAAATCAATAATATCCCATCGGCTATTGTTATTTTTGTATTCACGCTCGTATGGGTCGTAAAAGTTACGGTAAAAGCTGTAACGACTTACTTCGTCATCAAACCGAATACTGTTATAACCGGCAACACAGGTGTTTGGCACGCTAAATTCGGCATGAATTTTTGCTATAAACTCAGCCTCAACCAAGCCTTTTTTCATCGCTACTTGTGGCGTAATACCCGTAATTAAACACGCCTCAGGGTGAGGTAAGTAATCCGCTTGCGGCTTACAATATTCAATAAGTGGCTCGCCAATAATATTTAAATCAAGATCGGTACGAATACCCGCAAATTGGCTCGGCTTATCCTTTTGAGGGCTCGCCCCCCAAGTCTCGTAGTCGTGCCAGTAGATTGTTGCTTGATTTTGCTCTTGATATGCCATGCTGAAAACCCTGAGTAGTTAACTTAAAACGCCTAAATGCGCGCCAAGTTACTAAAATAATGAATTATTTAGATTATGGCATATGGGCGAGGGAGTTTATAGGTTTGGGTGATAAATGATGTGTTAGTGATGTTTAATAATGTAACAATACCAGTCGCTAATATTGTTAGTTAGTGTGGTGAAAATGTCTTTATTAATGTAGTTATAAGGGTAATATTTTATAAATAGGGAATATAAGCATTTTGAACATTAAATTAATAGCGGCTTTGACTAATGGAGAAAGTGATTAATGGTAAATATGATAATTGGACTTCTATGTGCTTTAGCTGGTGGTTATATGGGGCACTATTTTACTGTAAAAATGTTCAATGACAGAGTCAAAGCACAAAATAAAGCTTTATATGATGAATTTGAAATAATTAAAGATATTTTTGCTAGCCATATCAAAGGGTTATTAGATGACTTCGACTCAAATTTAAAATCGAAGTACTCAGGGCTACGTAAGCTAGATATGAGTTTTGTTAATAGTCTATTACTTGAACTGGCAGCATCAAAAGACATACCTTCAAAAGAGGTTCGATTATTGATAAAAAACCTAAATCAAGTCTCAGCAAACCTATCTGAGAAAATATATAGTCGAGAGAGTAAAATTGAAGAATGGTTTAATGCATCACTTAATATAGAGCCTAAAGATAGATTTGCATTTAAATCATCAATCCAATTTCATACCGGTGGGTTATTACTGGTAGCTATTGATGTTATTTACCACACAAGCAAAGTACTTCGTGACCGCAATCACTTTCAATTTAGTTCCCCTTCGCACATCGAATTTGCAGAAGTAGCATGTAAAGTTTCTGGTATATATTTTGATAAGCAAGTTTGGGAACGGATCGTCAGCGGTTCTTTTTCAGGTACTAAATAATATAAATAAATCTTAATAAGAGATTTTTTGGTTCAGAAAGCAATGAGATTAAAATTAAAAGTAACATTCCTTTGCTCATTCCTTATATCTACTAGTGCTTTAGCTGGACTGGCTAAAGTTCAAGTAAATGGCTTTGACGTTGAATACGAGCTAGCTGGTAAAGGTAAACATACTATTTTACTTGAAGCGGGCGGCTCTGCTGGTTTAAGTGATTGGGACCCGGTTTTTGAATCACTTACCAAGCACGGTAAAGTTATACGGTATTCTCGTATTGGTAATGGTGGTTCTACGCAAATAAAGAAAAACTATAGCTCAGAAGAATATGCAGCTGAGGCTGTATTATTACTCAAAACACTGAAAATAGAAGAGCCTGTTGTGTATGTTGCGCATTCTTATGGTGCTTATATCGCGCGTGTATTTGCTGCGACATACCCTAATCAGATTAAAGCGTTGATGTTAATTGAGCCTGCATCAGAGCACGATGTAGATATTATGCGCGCGATTGATTTGCCACGCGCTGAAAAAGAAATTGCAGCAATAAAGCTCGACGATATGAAAAATGGAATGTCGAATCAGTATTTAGATTTTTGGGCAAAACGTCCACTGCCCGATTATCCACAAATTGCTGACATACCAGTGACTGTTATAGCCTCAGTTAAAAAATATAAAAGTCCATCTGTATTATTTTTTACCGACAAAGCGCGGGAAATGTGGGGCGACTTACACTCAAAGTGGGCTAATGCATTTCCTCAAGGTGAAATAGTTATAACAAATAAAAGCTATCACTACCCGCAAAAAGATGAGCCAGAAATGGTTGTAGCCCAAGTAGTTAAGTTGCTTGAACGTACTCAATAAGTTTAAGTTTGGTTGGTTGTTTTTATAAATATCAATTGTCGTAAATTAGTAATTTGGCATTAGACTAAAGTCTATAGGTTAGATTTATTCACTTATTAGGTTTGTTTTAATCGTTTGTCGGTTTTGTGTTAATTCTCTAAAGTTCAGTTGTCGGCAACAAGCACGGCTTAACCAACAGGACTACGACCATGAAAACACTTATCAAAACTATCGCTCTTAGCTCACTACTTACATGTTCAGCTGCTGCAATGGCTGAGCAAAGTGATTACAAATTAATGGTTATTGAAACTGCAACAGCGCCACAGCCACTTGAGCAATCATTTAATAGCTGCGCACTGAATGTTAAGTCAAAAAATTACGCTGAGGCTGAAGCAATTTGTACTAAAGCAATCGCACTTTTAAAAGACGCAGATGGCCCTAAATTTAAAGTACGCCAACTTACATCGTTTGCATTAAGCAACCGTGGTGTTGCACGTTTAAAAGCGAACAACGACACTGCTGGCCTTGCTGATTTATACGAAGCAAATGAAATGTCTAAAAGTGCAATGGTATCGCATAACTTAACTCGCGCTAAAGAAGACTTATCTTTGATAAGCGCTTTATAAAATACTTAAAAAAGTATGATATAAAATAGCGAGAGTAAAAAAAG
>NZ_BADV01000026.1:0-10775 GCF_000238895.1 Pseudoalteromonas sp. BSi20429
GTGTATTATTCTTTGATTAAAATAGTAAACTATAGCCATGTATTTAGTTAGAATAAAGGTAGTTTATTAAATCCATTTACTAGATGGCTTTATAAGCTTTTATCGCCTTTCCTGACTTTTTATGTTTAATAATAGCTTTTGATGATTCGCTTTTTGCACTATTCGCTTTTACTAAAATAGTATTTATACGAAGCTGAATTAATTCTAATTGCTCTGCGCTTGGACCTTCGGTACTTTCGCACCATTGCTTTAGTTTAGTATTTAAAGTGTCTAAAAAAGGCTGAGCTTCGTCTGCATTATCATCATTTACTAACGCTTCAATTTTACTAAGCAACGTTTGTATGAGCTCAGAATAGTTTGTTGGTGGCTCTGAAAGTGTTGGCGAGTCCATAATTTAAATTAAACCGCAGGGCTGCGTTGATCTAGCGGAATATTATTCCAACCTTCTTTAATTTCTTTAACAATACTTGATACTTCAATAATTGCTTCAATGTCGTTGTTTAGGTTAGCTTGCGTTAAGCGACGTTGGCAGTAATCGTAAAGTGCTAATAAATTGTTAGAGATACTAGGGTCTTGTTCTACTTCTAAATTAAGTGCGTCTTGTAGGGCACCAAATAATAAAACACAGGCCGAAATGTTTTCACCTTTCTTTTGTATTTCTTTGCGCTCAATAAACCCTTTTGTTGCCGCTAAGCGGCCGATAATATTACTGAATATAAGATTTATTTGTTCGTAAGGAGTCATTTCGGCAATACTACTAGCACGAACTTGACCGTATTTTTTTACTGAGACATGAGCCATGGGAGAATCCTAAAATTTAAAACGATAAAATTATGTGAAAGCTATTATAAAAACTTATATAAAAAATCAATAAAGCTTTTATACTTTTATAAGAACAAAGCAATATTAATGCCAAGCATTTTCACTTATCTATATATCGGCATTTGTAATCTCAACTTAAATTTATAATTGAGTTTATTTACTAACAATAGCATTTTTATAGCCGAGTAAATTAATTATTAGAGCTAAGTTGTATTTAGGTAATCGTTGAGTAATAACTAAGTTAAAACTACAACTCATACTTAATGATTAACTATTAAGTATGATTGACTTAACTAGCCCGTCTGTTTTTTGGCGTTTATGTCAAAAAACTGCCGCTATCACTTGCATCCATGCTGAACTGGCTTACAATTTAACTAATTATACAAATTAGTGAAAGTACGGCTCGCTAAATATGATCTTGATTTTAGATAATAACAACAACCGCGCAATAGGATTAAATGCTTCGCTTGGCTTTATTGGTGAAGCTGCTCAACTATTAAGCGAAGACTGCTTTGAACAAGAATGCAAAAAATATCAGCAGCAAGAATGCATGATTATTTTAGGAGCGTTGCAATCACTTGACCACGAAAGCTTAATTAAACGCTATCCAACATTACCGTTTTTATTAATTGGCGAAACGCTAAAACCACTATTAAGTATAGCTAATGTGGTGGGGCTTATTTGCGAGCCATTTAATCACGAAGTGACAACTCAGTTACTTCACGATTGTCAGCAATATCAGCGTATGCTGCCTAATGAGCATAAGCATACTAAACCGCATAAGATTTTTGATGGACTTGTTGGTGAAACAGAGGCCGTAAAAGATGTTCGCTTTTTAATTGAACAAGTGGCAAAAACCGACGCTAATGTTTTAATTTTAGGCGAATCAGGTACTGGTAAAGAAGTGGTTGCCCGTAATGTACACCTGCTTTCAAAGCGTATTAATGGACCGTTTGTACCAGTTAACTGTGGTGCTATTCCTGCAGAGCTGCTCGAAAGTGAACTATTTGGCCATGAAAAGGGCGCGTTTACTGGTGCTATATCGGCGCGTAAAGGGCGCTTTGAACTTGCTCAAGGTGGAACGCTATTTTTAGATGAAATAGGCGATATGCCACTGCAAATGCAAGTTAAGTTGCTGCGAGTATTGCAAGAACGCAGCTACGAGCGTGTTGGTGGCACAAAGGCTATTCAGGCTGATGTACGCGTTATTGCGGCCACGCATCGTAACTTAGAAACAATGATTGAAGAGGGTAGTTTTAGGGAAGATTTATATTACCGCTTAAATGTATTTCCTATCGAAAACCCATCGCTGAGTGAACGTGCTGATGATATTCCGCTGCTTTTAAAAGAGTTAATGCGCCGTGTTAACGACCAAACAGGTTCTACCGCTAAGTTTACTGAGCGCGCAGTTGAGAGCTTAAAAGAACATGCTTGGCCTGGTAATATTCGTGAGCTTGCTAACTTAGTGGAACGAATGGTTATTATGTTCCCTGAAAAAGTGGTCGATATACCCGATTTACCTAATAAATATCGTTACATTGAAGTTGAAGCCTACGAGCCAGAATACCCTGAAGAGTTAATGGAAAAAGACGCCTTTAACGACATATTTAGCACCGGTTTTAGTGATTATGAAAGTGAGCCAGACGCTGAGTTTAGCCAAACGGGTAGTGGTTTATTGCCAGACGATGGTATTGAACTTAAAGATTATTTAGCCGAACTTGAAATAAGCTTAATAACCCAAGCGTTAGAGCGCTATGATTACGTTGTAGCTCGCGCTGCAGAGATATTGGGTGTACGCAGAACAACACTCGTTGAGAAAATGAAAAAGTATAATCTTTCAAGAGATTAAGGTTTAAAAGCAGCTGTCAGTGTTTAGTTATAAATTGGCCAAACACACTAGATAAAGAACCCCTCGTTTTGTAGGTGCGGTTTTATACCGCACTTTACTTAAAAAATATTAGCAAGAGCGCGAAGTAAATTCGCACCTACACGGTTTTTACTTTTGTTGTAGACGCTAGACTTGCTCGCGTGAAAAGTGTAGCTTTTAATCATTTAAATAAAACGTTATTTCACAAAGAGAAAAACGAAGGTAAATGAGAAGCCATTGTCAACTTACGCTTTACTTCTCTAAAGCGCAGCGTCTCTTAACCTCTTTGTGAACAAATCACTTCTATGGTTATAAATCACTTACTCACTAAAAGTCTTAATAATTTCTTCTTTTCTAAAACAATCATTACTGTGATCGTTAACCATACCGCAGGCCTGCATATGAGCGTAAACCGTTGTTGGGCCTAAAAACTTAAAACCCCGCTTTTTTAAATCTTTAGCAAATGCAGTTGATGCCTCTGTAATTGCAGGGTAGTCCTCAGCGTTATTTAAATTACTTATAATCGGTTTATTATCGACAAACTGCCATTGGTAGTGACTAAAACTTCCAAATTCTTCTTGTATTTCTATAAAGCGTTTAGCGTTGTTAACAGTTGCCGCAATTTTTAAGCGATTGCGCACAATACCTTCATTAAGCATTAGTCTATCAACGTCATCTTGTGTGAATTGTGCCACTATTTGTACATCAAAATTAGCAAATGCTTTTTTGTAACCGCTGCGTTTTTTTAAAATTGTGTACCAGCTTAAGCCTGCTTGCGCTGATTCAAGCGTGATAAATTCAAACAGCTTTGTATCATCATAAAGGGGGACGCCCCATTCTTCATCATGGTAAATAACGTAGTCGGGTTTAGTGGTGTCGAGCCACGGGCAACGGCACTTTATTTGCTCACTCATTATTATTCCTTTTTGTGTGCGTCATTTTTATGTCGCTCAAATTATTGATGTAACTTAATGATAAGTATGTAAATAAATTTTGGTATAAATCGTGCATTTAGACATGTATCTACATCAATTCGAGATTTGATTATGGCCCTTGCTAGCGTGCTAAAACCACAGTTTTTTTCTGCAAATCAGTATAACCCATGTTTACTTCAAGAGGAGTACATTGGTGAATTAAGCGATCTGCGCAAGCAAGCAAGTTGGCTTTCGCATTTGGTTGATACCATGCCAGCAGGCGTGGTTGTACTTGATGGCAAAGGGTTGATTGCAAAAGCGAATCAAATAGCGATTGATATGCTTGGCGAGCCACTTGAAGGCGAACGCTGGTTTAATGTTATTCAGCGCTCTTTTAGGCCGCATCAAGATGATGGCCACGAAGTGTCTTTAAAAGACGGGCGCCTAATAAAGCTTGATATTACCGCTTTAGCACCAGAGCCTGGGCAACTTATTTTAATGACGGATTTAACCGAAACTCGCCGCTTACAAAAACGTGTTGCACATATGCAGCGATTAAGCGCGCTGGGTAAAATGGTTGCGTCACTGGCGCATCAAGTCCGTACACCGCTCTCAGCCGCTATGCTTTACGCCGCTAATTTAGGGTCTAAGCGCTTACCCGAAGCATCTCGCGATAACTTTCAAACAAAGTTAATGTCGCGTTTAAAAGATTTAGAAACTCAAGTAAACGACATGCTGTTATTTGCTAAAAGTGGCGATCAGCAAGTTGTTGAGCAAGTTTCAATGCAGCAGCTTTTAACAGAAGTTAAAGCGGGCGCTGATGCGATGGTCGCACTTAATGAAAGTGAACTGGATGTAAGCTTACCAGAGCCAGATATACAAATAGTCGGTAATAAAACGGCATTGGCCAGTGCTATTCAAAATCTTGTGCACAATAGTATTCAAGTTATTGGCGGCGGTGCAAAAGTAAAAATTAGCGCACAAAGAGATTTAAAAGATTTAGATATGGTTCGTATTAGTGTGAGCGACAATGGCCCAGGTGTTGATTTAAGCCAAAGCGATAAAATTTTTGAACCATTTTTTACTACCAAAAGTCAGGGCACAGGTTTAGGGCTTGCTGTAGTGAGTTCGGTGGCTAGTGCGCACCAAGGTCGTGTTGATGTGACTAATAATACGCAGGGTGGTGCCTGCTTTAGCTTGTTACTGCCTATTAAGGCAACATCTAAACTAGAGGGTTCATTATGAGTAACACTATTTTAGTTGTCGAAGATGACGCTGGGCTTCGTGAAGCCTTAATAGACACCCTTGAAATGTCGGGTATTGAATGTGTTGCAGCCAACAGTGCTGAGCAAGCAATGTTACTGCTTAAAAAAGATCAATTTTCGCTTGTTGTAAGCGACGTGCAAATGGGCGCAATGAGTGGACTTGATTTACTACGCAGTATTAAATTAAACCACCCTGATTTACCTGTATTGATGATGACGGCGTACGCCACAATTGACGATGCGGTAGAGGCGATGCGCCTAGGTGCAATTGACTACATGGCTAAACCATTTGCACCTGAAGTGCTGTTAAATATGGTGAGCCGTTATTTGCCTGAAAAAGCAAAAGAAACCGACGGACCTATTGTTGCCGACCCAACTAGTATTCAATTATTGGAGCTTGCAAGTAAAGTAGCACGCTCTGATGCAAGTGTAATGGTACTTGGCCCAAGTGGTTCGGGTAAGGAAGTACTTGCGCGTTATATTCATGATAAGTCGAGCCGATGTAATGAGCCATTTGTAGCGATTAACTGCGCGGCTATTCCTGAAAATATGCTCGAAGCCACGTTATTTGGTTACGAAAAAGGAGCTTTTACGGGCGCGATTCAAGCATGTCCGGGTAAGTTTGAGCAAGCACAAGGCGGTACTATTTTACTTGATGAAATTACTGAGATGGACTTAGGGCTACAAGCTAAACTTTTACGCGTACTGCAAGAGCGTGAAGTAGAGCGTTTAGGGGGCCGTAAAACAATCCAGCTCGATGTACGTATTTTGGCAACCAGTAATCGTGATTTAAAAGAAGCCGTGTCTGAAAATCAGTTTAGAGAAGATTTATATTACAGGCTTAATGTTTTTCCACTAATGTGGCGTCCATTGTGCCAACGCCCTGGCGATATTATTGTATTGGCTAAGCATTTAATTGAGCGCCATATAAGTAAAAGCAAAGAGCCTATGGCGTATTTAGATAAAGCTGCCGAGCAAAAGTTACTGGCTCACGCGTGGCCTGGTAATGTGCGCGAGCTTGATAACGTTATACAGCGTGCACTTATATTGCGCACGGGTAACACAATAAACGAGCATGCTATTTTTATCGAAAACTTAGTATCTAATAACTTTGTTATGGAGCCATCATTGGCACCAGCGCAAATAGTATCGCCAACAGAATTAGCTCACGCAGATAAAGGCGTTGATAAAAGCACGCTAAGCTCTGCATATTATGATGAAAAATCGCATGCCGAGGATGAACCCAAACAAGGTTTACTAGCGGCAGATACCGGTAGCTATAAAGATGAGCTTAAAGACAAAGAGCATCGCATTATTTTAGAAACCCTTGCACGTTGCCAAGGTAAGCGTAAAGACGTTGCCGAAACGTTGGGCATAAGCCCACGAACTTTACGTTATAAACTAGCGCAAATGCGCGATTTAGGTATTTCACTTCCTGCATAGCCTCCTATAAACCCTAAGTTTGCGCTGCGAACTTAGGGTTGTCAAAACTCTGACTAACAAAAATTAAAGTTAACCTATTGTATTTTAATGATTAATTATTTGGCATGCTTTGTGCTTTATTACTTATAAGAGTTCACTGCGTGTCAGAGATAAATTATGAAAATTCAAAACAGTGCTGTATTTCAAGAAATGCAATCAATGGCTTTAGAAGCCGGCCGTAATAATCAAATAAATAAATTGCCGACTCAAGTTCAACCTACTTCTACTTCCCAGTTTGGCGACATGCTAAGTGATGCACTAAATTCAGTGCACGGATTACAACAAGATGCCGCTCAAAAAGTAACAGCAGTTGAGATGGGTGATCGAAGTGTATCGCTTGCTGAGGCGATGATTGCTTCTCAAAAATCGTCAGTTGCTTTTGAGGCTACAGTACAGGTTCGTAATAAACTTGTTGAAGCTTATAAAGAAATCATGAACATGCCTGTTTAATTAGGTAGTGGAGAATTATTGTGGCGCAATCTAACCAATCTACAGACCTAGCACTTGCTGGTGGCGGTATTGACCAAAGTGGTGGTGATGATCAACAAGAACAAAAATCAGGCTACTTAAGTGCTTTAAATGGTGTTGATGTATTGCGCCAAGTAACATTGGTTATAGCATTGGCTATTTGTTTAGCTATCGCGATTTTCATTATTATTTGGGCTCGTCAGCCAGATATGCGCCCGTTAGGCAAAATGCAAACTGAAGAGCTTATTCAAACGCTCGACTTTTTAGATGCGCAACAAATTGAATATCAACTAGATGGCAACGTTGTGTCGGTTGATGAAAGCGAATACCAAAATATTAAATTGTTAATGACCCGCGAAGGGTTAGAGCAAGGGCCAGCGTCGGGCTCTGACATAATTATGCAAGATATGGGCTTTGGTGTAAGCCAACGCTTAGAGCGCGAACGCCTAAAACATGGTCGAGAACAGCAGTTAGCACGCACCATTGAAGAACTTAACAACATTACTCGCGCCAAAGTATTGTTAGCCATTCCTAAAGAAAACGTATTTGCCCGCAGAGAAAAAAAACCATCAGCTACAGTTGTATTAACGCTTAAGCGTGGACGCTCACTCGACCGTGAAGAAGTAGATTCTGTTGTTGATATGATTGCTTCGGCAGTACAGGGTTTAGAGCCTATGCGAGTTACTGTTACCGATCAAAATGGTCGATTACTAAATTCAGGTTCGCAAAGCTCATTAGCAGCACGCTCTCGTAAAGAATACGATTTAGAACGTAAGCGCGAACAAGAGTATCTTGAAAAAATAGACAGTATTTTAATACCGGTTGTTGGGCTTGCAAACTATACAGCCCAAGTTGATTTGAGCATGGACTTTAGCTCGATTGAGGAAACTCAAAAGCGTTATAACCCAGACCTACCAGCGGTTAGAAGCGAAACCACATTTGAAGAAAATAACATTGGCGGCCTAGCTGTTGGTATTCCAGGTGCGCTTACAAATCAGCCACCGTTAAATTCGAACATTCCTGAGGTTGCGGGGCAAGGTGGTGCAGGCACAGCTACGTCACCAACACGCAGCCACAAAGAAGCCACACGTAATTATGAACTCGACACTACAATTTCTCATAAGCGCCAGCAAAGTGGTGTAATACGTAGGATAAGCGTATCAGTTGCTGTTGACTACATTGCTAAAGTGGGAGAAAACGGTGAAACAACCATGACTCCACGCTCGGTAGAGGCATTGTCAAATATTCGTCGCTTACTACAAGGTGGTGTAGGTTTTGATATGCAACGTGGTGATGCACTTGAAGTAGTGACAGTGCCGTTTGTACGTGAAGAAACAAATTTAGCAATAGAAGTGCCACTGTGGGAACAAGACTGGTTTATGAAAATAGCCCGCCTTGTATTAGGCGCCTTAGTTATCATTGTATTGATAATGGCAGTAGTAAAACCAATGCTTAAACGCTTAATTTACCCAGACGATACACTAGAAGAATACGACGAAGATGCATTAAGTTCAGGCGTAGATATTGGCGACAACACGCTTGATATGCTAAATAAAGACTTTGATTCTGCTTCGGTTGGTTTCTCAAGTGATGGTACACTGCAGTTACCGGATTTACATGGCGACGAAGATTTACTTAAAGCAATTCGTGCCCTTGTAGCTAACGAACCAGAACTATCATCACAAGTAGTCAAAGCGTGGTTAACAGAAGATGACTGATCAAGAACAAAAACAACTCCCGCCAGCCTTTGATGTTGATAAGCTAGATGGGGTAGATAAAGCCGCTATATTACTTTTGAGTTTATCAGAAGAAGATGCCGCGCAAATCCTTAAACACTTAGAACCTAAACAGGTGCAAAAAGTGGGTATGGCGATGGCTGGGTTACAGGACTTATCACAAGCTAAGATTAGCGCTGTACACAACTTGTTTATAGAACAAATTCAAAGCTTTAGTACCATTGGTTTTCAGTCAGAAGACTTTATTAAAAAAGCGCTTACAGCAGCACTTGGTGAAGACAAAGCCGCTAGCCTTATTGACCAAATTGTTATGGGCTCAGGCGCTAAAGGCTTGGATTCATTAAAATGGATGGACTCTAAGCAGGTAGCAAACATTATTCGTAATGAGCATCCACAAATTCAAACCATTGTATTATCGTACTTAGAGCCAGAGCAGTCTGCTGAAATTATTGCTCAGTTCCCTGAAAAAGTGCGCTTAGATTTAACCATGCGTATTGCAAACCTTGAAGAAGTTCAGCCGGCAGCACTGCAAGAGCTAAACGAAATCATGGAAAAACAATTTGCCGGCCAAGCAGGTGCACAAGCCGCTAAAATGGGTGGCTTAAAAGCCGCTGCAGATATTATGAACTACCTAGATACCAATGTAGAAGGGCAGTTAATGGACTCTATTCGTGAACATGACGAAGAGATGTCGCAGCAGATTCAAGATCTTATGTTTGTGTTTGAAAACTTAATGGATGTTGAAGACCGTGGTATTCAAGCAATCCTACGAGAAGTACAACAAGACGTATTAATGAAAGCAATTAAGGGCACCGACGATGCGCTTAAAGACAAAATACTGGGCAATATGTCTAAGCGTGCAGCCGAAATGCTTGCTGATGATTTAGAAGCTATGGCCCCGGTACGTATAAGCGAAGTAGAAGCGGCGCAAAAAGAGATTTTATCAACAGCGCGTCGTTTATCTGACTCAGGTGAAATTCAGCTGGGCGGCGGCGGTGGCGAGGAGTTCCTGTAAACCATGAGCAAACTAAAAGGACGCACACTTCGGGCTGATGAAGCAGATGAATTATTAAAAAACTGGGCTATTCCGGATGTAGCACCAGATGAGAGCAGCTTTGGCAATCGCTCTACGGCTTACGGCACACCGCTTAGTGAGCTGTACAAAAAAGAATTAGCCGAAGAAATGCCTATTGATGAGCCACAAGAACCAGAACTCCCTGCGCTTACCATGATTGAGCTTGAACGCATTAGACAAGACGCGTACGAAGAAGGCCTTAAACAAGGTCATGAGCAAGGCTACATAGACGGCTTTGAAAAAGGCGTTGGCGAAGGTAAAGAAGCTGGCTACAAAGAAGGCTTAGAGCAAGGTAAAACACAAGGCCTTGAAGATGTAAAACCATTAATTGAAGAGCAGTTAACAAGTTTAAAAGCCATTTTAGAGGGGCTAACTGCACCGCTAGATAAAGTGGACGAACAAGCTGAGAAGCAATTAGTACAACTTGCTAGCATGTTGGCGGAAGCTGTTATTTATCAAGAAGTAAAAACATCGCCTGATGTGATTTTACATACGTTAAAGCAAAGTATTGATTCACTTAATGCGGAGCAAGAAAAAGTACGAATCCATTTAAACCCCGAAGACTTAGAACTCATAAAAGAGAGCTACGGCGAACAAACCATTATTGATAATAACTGGCAATTAATGGCAGAGCCCACTCTTGAGCGCGGTGGCTGTGAAGTTAAAACAGCGCAATCGTCACTCGACATGACCCTTAAAACACGTGTCAAAGAAACGTTGGATAGTTTTTTGCATAATAGTGGTATCTAACTATTTTATTGGCGTGTTATGTCAACTCAACGTGCACCTTTAAGCGAACGCTTATCTCAATATCAACAACATATTAAAACCCCGGCGCCTGCTGTGGCAGGTATTTTAACGCGTGTTGTTGGCCTTACCCTTGAGGCTAGAGGTTTACGTGCACCCGTTGGTAGCCAATGTAAAATAGAAACTATGAGCGGCTTTGTAGACGCCGAAATAGTCGGTTTTAACGATCAAACTTTGTACTTAATGCCTAACGACCACATCTCTGGTGTATTACCTGGTGCGCGTGTTATTCCTCAAGTAAATAATTTAGGTTTACCTGTAGGGATGAGTTTATTAGGCCGCGTGGTGGATGGTTTAGGGCGACCGCTAGATGGCTTAGGTAAAATTAATGCTGAGCAT
>NZ_BADV01000025.1:0-21444 GCF_000238895.1 Pseudoalteromonas sp. BSi20429
GTAGCTTTTTTTAATGTGAAATTTTGGGCTTACGCTTTCAAATTACGAACCAGTTTACTCTCGGTATTTACAGACTTACCGGCTTGGTCGTAGGTCATTGACGTTGGTGCGCCAATTAATATCTCTTTTAATTGTTTAACACTTAGTTGCGCTTGGCGGGCAGCATGAGCATTAACATTATTTTGTTTTTGGCATTGCGCAAGTTGAGTTTTAACTTGGCTTATTAGCTCAGATATTTCAGGGTTTTGTGAGTCGTTACTGGCAATAAGCTTACTTAGCTCTTTATCAAGAGTGCTTAGCTTAGTTAAAAAAGACATTTTTTGTTGGGTAATTTCTTTTAAACCAGCACCACGTCGTGAGGCAATAGCAGTAAGCTCGTCGTTTAATAGCGCGTGCAAAGAGTCTAAACAACTTACTTGTTGGTTTAGTTTTACGCTAATTAAACTATTATGATCAGCCATACACGTTAAACTCAAAATCAGCTAAGTTTTTAGCAAGCTTTTCACTGTCCACTTGATATTTACCTTCGGTAATTGCTTTTTTAAGCTCAGCAACTTTATCGCTATCAAAGCCAGACGATTGCTGTGCTTTATCTTGAAGCGTTTTTAATTGCTGCGCTTGCGGCGTCAAGCTTACAGAGTCACTTGCTGCTTTAGGCGAAGGAGTCTGCGTCGCTTGTGTATTTGCGTTATCTTTTTTTAAATCAACTTGTTGCTGCTTTGCATTTGTTAACGCATTAGCTTGTTGATTACTGCCATTAACTTGATTAACCATAATAATAAACCCGTATATTACCCAACTTATGCCATGTTATCGGCATATACGTAGGATACTTTAGTATAAATCTAAATTAAATATTCACCTGAACAGACTCTACACCATCTACTCGCGCATTTAAAACTTTACCTGATTTTTTGTTTTTTATTTGTATCTGTTCGCCCAAAGTACCGTCTTCTAAAGCAATACCAGTGGTTTTAATTCTAAGGCCTCTAAGGTTAGCGTAAATATTAACAGAGTCACCTTTACACACCATACAAATTTGGTTTAGTAATACTGGCATACCACTTCTAATATTTCGTTTACTTCTGCTGCCTATTAGCATTGTGGGGTCATCTAAGTACTGTATGCGTACAAAGTGAGTTGGTTTCATTTCAATACTTAAATGCGATTTAGTTATTACTTCACCGCGGGTTAAATTAGCAGTAGCAACAACAACTGGGGCCATTTCAACAACTCTTACATGAACGTATTGAGCCCACGTTTGCGCATCATTGCACTTAGCTTGTAAGGTTACTTGGCGGTTAAATGGTGGCTCATCGGATGTTGATAATTCAAGCTCAGTATTACAGACACGATCAGGAATGCGACTATCTAAAGGCAGTGCACTTAATTGAGTATTAGTATTTTGCAATGTACCAATCTGCTTAGCTATATAAGCAACGGCCATGTCTTGTAATAAATCTTTACTAAACACTTTAGCTTGCAAAGGGAATACAAAGCACAAGCTAGTAACAAAATAAAAAACACTGTATCTTCTGATTTTTTTTAACAAACTCATAATGTTTCGACTATGCTTATGGTTTCAAACAGGGTATAAATATTTTGCGTCAAAAAGTAGACGCACCCGCGATGTTATGTAGCTTTATAAATAGAAAGCAATTATCGTTCCGTATTATTTGTTTTCTTTAGGAGATTTGAATGGCAGGCATTTTAGACTCAGTAAACCAACGCACACAGTTGGTTGGGCAGAACCGCCTAGAATTACTTTTATTTAAGCTCAGAGGGCGTCAGCGTTTTGGTATTAATGTATTTAAAGTGAGAGAAGTGCTGCAATGCCCTCCACTAACAAGCATGCCAAAATCTAATCCGTATATTCGTGGTGTTGCACATATTCGTGGTCAAACTATTTCAGTAATTGATTTATCAATGGCTGTAGGTGGGCGCCCAATCGACAACATTAAAGACAGCTTTATAATCATTGCTGAATACAATCGCTCTGTGCAAGGGTTTTTAGTGGGCGGAGTTGAACGTATTGTAAATATGAATTGGGAAAAAATAATGCCACCGCCATCAGGCGCCGGACGTTATTCATATTTAACAGCAGTGACCGAAATCGAAAATGAATTAGTCGAAATTCTCGATGTAGAAAAAATTCTCAACGAAATTTGCCCAGTAAACACAGAAGTAAGTGCTGAAGTTG
Source organism: Pseudoalteromonas sp. BSi20429 (assembly GCF_000238895.1). Lineage (NCBI taxonomy): Bacteria > Pseudomonadati > Pseudomonadota > Gammaproteobacteria > Alteromonadales > Pseudoalteromonadaceae > Pseudoalteromonas > Pseudoalteromonas sp. BSi20429. The sequence goes on from NZ_BADV01000025.1 coordinate 2,201, forward strand.
CACAAAGCGGCGATATTCAAAAAGATTTAGGCGAACGTATCGTATTTATTGCAGACGACTCTGCTGTTGCGCGTAATCAAGTTAAACGTGCCCTAGAGCCGTTAGGCGTGCAAACAGAGCTTGCCAAAAATGGTAAAGAAGCACTTATAAGATTAAAAGAAATAGCAGAGCTTGATTGTAAAAACGATATTACTGAGCGAGTAGCGTTACTTATCTCAGACGTTGAAATGCCAGAAATGGACGGCTATACCTTAACAGCTGAAATAAAAGCAGATCCCAAACTTGCACCTTTGCATGTTATTTTGCATACCTCTTTGAGTGGTGTTTTTAACCAGGCTATGATTGAAAAAGTCGGGGCAGATGACTTTATTGCTAAATTTAACCCAGACGAATTAGCAACAGCGGTTAAAAAGTGGGTTCATTGTGATTAACAAAAATAGGTGCTACTAACTTGAATAATAAAGATTTGCAGCAAAGTGAATACGACCAGTTTCGTTCGTTTTTAGAGCAGCAATGCGGCATTGTTTTAGGTGAAAACAAACAGTATTTAGTTAAAAGCCGACTTGCTCCGTTAATGACTCGATTTAATGTGGGATCTTTATCGGAGTTGGTTAGTAAAACTCTCGGGCCTCACGAGCGGCAATTAAGAGCCGCAGTGGTTGATGCAATGACCACAAACGAAACGTTGTGGTTTAGAGATCAATACCCGTTTGAGTTGCTCCAAAATAAGCTTTTTCCTGAGTTTAAAGACTTAAGAAGGCCTTTAAAAATTTGGTCTGCTGCCAGCTCATCAGGTCAAGAACCCTATTCAATAGCTATGTCAGTAGCTGAATTTAATACTAAGCAACCTGGTGTGCTTCGTATGGGTGCACAAATTATTGGTACCGACATATCTAATACCATGCTTGATATGTGTAAAAATGCAGAATATGACGCGCTTGCACTTGCCAGAGGGTTATCTGCAGAGCGTCGTAAAAAGTTTTTTAAAGACAGCGGCAATGGTATGGCACAAGTAAACGATACAATAAAAAAACAAGTTAGTTTTAGGCACCTGAATTTGCTTGATTCTTACGCGTTAATGGGCAAGTTTGATATTATTTTTTGCCGTAATGTACTTATTTACTTTGCGCCTGAAATAAAAGCTAAAATTATTAATCAGTTTGCACAAGCATTAAACCCAAAAGGGTACTTATTTTTAGGAGCGTCAGAGTCCCTAACTGGCCTAAGTACTGAATTTGATATGGTTAGATGCAACCCCGGTATCATTTACCAAAAGAAATAATTAAGTTAATTCATTTCCCTAAAACGACGCACCAAGCGTCGTTTTTCTATTTAGATACATAGCCTTATAAAAATATAACACTTCCTAATATTAATGGCTTATTTTTTGCTTTATTCATGGGTAAGTCAATTTTTTGGAGAAGGTTATGGCTATCAGTTTTGATAAAGCATTAGGTGTGCATCCGCAAGCCATGTTGATCCGTTCACAGCGAGCTGAATTAATTGCAACTAATATAGCTAACGCTGATACGCCTGGCTATAAAGCAAAAGATATTGATTTTGCCTCTGCATTAAAAGCGGCAAGGTCAACCCAGCAAAGCGGCAATACTATGGTAAGAACTAATGATAAACACATTGGTGGAGGTACTCATAGTATGGGAAGTTCAGAATCATTTCGTTTGCCAAATCAATCAGATACAGGTGATGGTAACTCGGTTGATATACAAGTGGAACGAAACTTGTATACACAGAATGCTATGGAGTATCAGGCCAGCTTGCAATTTTTAAGCGGTAAATTTAAAGGCCTGAATAAAGCTCTCGGTAGTCAAGGATAAAAATTATGAGTTTATATAATGTTTTCGATATTGCAGGTTCGGGTATGAGCGCACAAAACGTTCGCTTAAATACTACAGCTAGTAATATTTCTAATGCTAATACCATTAGTTCATCTCAAGACAAAACGTACCGAGCGCGCCAACCTGTATTTGCGGCTGAGCTAACAAAGGCTTCAGCATCAGTAAGTAACCAACAGGGCTCCGCAGTTGGTGTTAAGGTTTTGGGCATTGTTGAAAGTAATGCACCATTACAAATTGAATATAACCCAAACCATCCAAGTGCGGATGAAAATGGCTATATCTATAAACCCAACGTCAATGTTGTAGAGGAGATGGCAAATATGATTTCTGCCTCTCGTTCTTACCAAACAAACGTGCAAGTTGCTGATGCAGCAAAGCAAATGCTAAGTAAAACACTGTTGCTAGGGCAGCGGTAACCGAGGGTAGGTTATGAGTAACGATATTAGTACATCTTCATCCTATTTAGACTCTATACGCTGGCAAGAATCGCAAGTAGCGACCAGTGATAATGAGAGTGATGCGTTAACACAAGAAGACTTTTTCTCTTTGTTAACTCAGCAATTATCGTTTCAGGATCCCAGTAACCCTGCGGATAACGATCAAATGATTGCGCAAATGACTAGTTTCACAATGGCGCAAGGCATCAGCGATTTAAATTCAAATTTTGATAGCTTAGCGTCTTCTATGACATCAAATTCAGCATTGCAAGCATCAACACTTGTTGGCAAGCAAGCTTTACTTGAGTCAAACACCCTGGATTTAAATGAAACGGGTGATGCCAGAGGCTCTGCAGTGGCAGAAGAAGCCGTTGATAACTTAAAAATTAAAGTGACAGATGCATCAGGTCAGCTAGTGAGAACTATTGATATGGGTTCTCAATCAGCAGGTGCAGTACGTTTTGCGTGGGATGGCAAAAATGAAGCCGGTGAGCGTTTACCTGAAGGTGAATACTCAGTAACCGCCGAAGGAAGTACTGACGGCGAATTTTCAAGCTTGCCCATTGCTACATTCAAGAACATTGAAAGCGTTAATATTAATGGCTCAAGTGGCATTATTATTAACACTAAAGAAGGTGCGGTTAGGCTGACAGATGTAGCAGAAATCGCGTAATAAATTTTAGTATTTTTCGCCTGCTAGCAGGCCACAGACTAACAGGTTAGAGGTGAATTATGAGCTTCAATATTGCATTAACCGGCCTTGCTGCCGCGCAAAAAGATTTAGACGTAACGGCAAATAATATTGCAAACGTTAATACCACAGGTTTTAAAGAGTCACGCGCTGAGTTTGCCGATGTTTACGCTTCATCAGTGTTTAGCTCTGGTAAGACTAAAAATGGTGACGGTGTGCAAACAACCATGGTTGCGCAGCAGTTTCACCAAGGCTCACTGCAATTTACAAATAACTCACTTGATTTAGCAATCACTGGTGAAGGTTATTTTGCGATGACCGACGATTTATCTTCGCAAGATTTAACATATACACGTGCGGGTGCATTTAAGCTTAACCAAGATAACTTTATGGTTGACGCAAAAGGTAACTTTTTACAAGCATTCCCAGTTGATTCATCTACAGGTGATACAACGTCGGTAAGTTTGAGCACAACTGATCCAATTCAAATCCCTGATTCGTCTGGTTCACCTCGCGCAACAGAAAATGTATTTTTGTCGTTTAACTTAGATGCAACGGCGGATCCATCAGGTCTAGATTTTGACCCTACGTCTAGTGGTACTTATAACTCATCTACGTCAACAACAGTATATGATTCACTAGGTGAGCCGCACATCTTACAGTACTTTTTTGCTAAAGAAGATGATGCCGCAGCAGGTGGTACAGATAACAGTTGGGAAGTATACGCAACACTTGATGGCAAAGTAGTTGATGGCACAACTGGTGGAGAACAAACAACGACACCTTATACACCACTGACTACCCTAGGTTTTAACTCAAGTGGTTTGCCATCAACAACAGGTGGTGTGGCAAATACAAATACAACTACTTTTGATGAAATATTACTACCAGCGGGTTCTGGCGCTGGTTTATCAACATTACTAGACAATGGTGCAACTTTCCCTGGTACTGGTATTGAGCTTAACTGGCGCGATGAAAATAACACGGCAGGACGTATCCCAACTCAGTATTCAAGTGGTTTTGAAGTAAAAGCACTCGATCAAGATGGCTCAACAGTTGGTCGTTTAGCCGGAATTGATATTGGCACAGACGGTAAAATTGTCGCTTCTTACAGTAATGGTGACTCAACATTCCTAGGCCAAGTGGCTATGGTACGTTTTCCAAATTCACAAGGGTTATCACAAGTGGGTGATACAAGCTGGAAGCAAAGTATTGATTCAGGTGAACCTGTAGCGGGTGAAGCTGGTTCGGGTACATTTGGTGGAATTAACTCATCAGCGCTTGAGCAATCAAATACTAACCTTACAAACGAGCTTGTAGATTTAATTACTGCACAGCGTAATTACCAAGCAAACTCACGTGCGCTTGAAGTTAACTCAACTATTCAGCAAAGTATTTTGCAGATTCGATAAGCTAAACCCCATTAAATATATTAGGCTGCATTTTTGCAGCCTTTTTTATAAGTCCTCTTTGTAAGCCCTTCTAAATACCTCTCAATGTTGCGTCAAATTTAATCTGGCACCTATTTTGCATTTATAAGTTCAGAGATTTTTTATGTGAGTCGATACTATGGACAAAATGGTCTACATTGCGGCCTCTGGCGCCAAGCAAAGTCTACAAGGGCTTGCTTTAAAAGCCAATAATTTGGCGAATGCAAATACAACAGGATTTAAAGCAGACTTTGCGCAGGCGCGTTCTATGCAAGCGTTTGGCGAAGGTTTGCCTACACGTGTATTTTCAATGCAAGAGCGTCCGGGTTCAAACATGGTATCGGGTGGCATTGTTCAAACCGGGCGAGACTTAGATATCGCAATGAGCGATAACGCATGGCTTGCTGTGCAAGATGCCTCCGGTAATGAAGCTTACACAAAAGTGGGTACGTTAAACGTTACAGCTCAAGGTATGCTCGTAACCAGCCACGGTCGTCAAGTTATTGGCGAAGGGGGACCTGTTATTTTACCCGTCCCAGTCGAAAAAATAGGGTTTAGCCAAGATGGCGCTATTCAAGTTCGACCACAAGGCGCTCCCGCTAATTTTTTAGAAGAAATAGACACGCTTAGAGTGGTAGAAGCAAATAGCTCACAGCTCGAAAAAGGTAACGACGGTTTATTTAGACCAAAAGCAAATGTAACAGTAGATACCTCTGCCAATGTAAAAGTTTTAAGTGGTTCGCTTGAAATGTCGAATGTGAACCCGGTTCACGAAATGGTCGACATGATCAGCCACCAGCGCCAATTTGAATTACAAGTGAAATTAATGAAAACAGCTGAAGAAATTGACGAGCGTCAAGATCAGTTATTACGCATAGTTTAACTTTAAAGTGAGGACACGATTATGAATCCAGCATTGTGGATCAGTAAAACGGGGCTAGACGCTCAACAAACCGATATATCGGTTATCTCAAATAACTTAGCGAATGCGAGTACCGTAGGTTACAAAAAAAGCCGCGCTATATTTGAAGATTTACTTTATCAAAATATTAATCAGCCGGGCGGTCGTTCATCGCAAGATACCGAAATGCCATCAGGCTTAATGTTAGGTGCGGGTGCTAAAGTTGTAGCTAACCAAAAAGAGTTTACGCAAGGCAACATGTTGACCACCGAAAACTCACTAGATTGGATGATTTCTGGCGAAGGTTTTTTTGAAGTACTGCAACCAGATGGCAATATTGCTTACTCGCGCAATGGTCAGTTTACTACCGATGGCGATGGACGAATTGTAACATCGGGCGCAGGTTATGTGATTCAGCCAGAAATGAATGTACCAGATGACGCGCAATCAATTACGGTTTCGCAAGACGGCGAAGTATCTGTACGTGTTGCAGGCCAAGCCGATAACGTAGTCATTGGTCAGCTGACTATTAGTGACTTTATTAATCCATCGGGCCTTGAGCCAATTGGTCAAAACCTTTATACCGAAACCGCTGTAAGTGGTGCGCCGGTACAAGGTAACCCGGGTGTTGAAGGGTTAGGTAGCATTATTCAAGGTTCACTCGAAACATCAAACGTAAATGTAACTGAAGAGCTAGTAAACCTAATCGAAACTCAGCGTATTTACGAAATGAACTCAAAAGTAATTTCGGCCGTTGACGAAATGATGAGTTATATCAATCAACAGCTTTAATAAAGTAGGGGGAATTATGCGTAATATTATTTTATTTGCAGCGGGCACATTATTTTTAAGTGGCTGTATGTCTACGCAAAATAGTGAGGTAGTGCAGGATGACCCTTACTACGCACCTATGTACCCCGAGCCTATTTTAGAGCCGCTGGTAGCCACAGGTTCATTGTTTAATACTCATACATCAAACGACTTATATTCTGATAAAAAAGCGCTACGTACTGGCGATATAATTACGGTTAAATTGCAAGAGTCTACTCAAGCAACAAAAGCTGCTAAAACAGAAACAGACAAAGAAACTGACGCAAGCTTAGACCCAGTGATTGGATTAGGTGGCCTACCAGTAAATATAGGTGGCGATAGTATTCAGTTTGGTATTGGTAGTGATTCGTCATTTACGGGTGATTCAAAATCTAACCAGTCAAACAGCTTGGTGGGCGATATTTCGGTTAATGTAATGCGCGTTTTACCTAACGGTAATTTAGTTATTCGCGGCGAAAAATGGCTAACGCTTAATACCGGCGAAGAGTTTATTCGTTTAGAAGGGCTAGTACGCCCTCAAGACGTAAGCGCCGATAATACGGTTGAATCAAACCGCATTGCTAATGCACGTATTCAATACTCAGGTAAAGGGCAAACGCAAGAGGCGCAAAGTCCTGGTTGGCTTACACGTTTCTTTAGCAGTTCGCTGTTTCCATTTTAGAGGGTAACAACATGAATAGCCTTAAAGCTTTATGTTTAGTTGTGTTATTAGGTTGGCAGTTTACTGCCAATGCTGAGCGCATAAAAGATGTGTCTATGGTTGAAGGTGTACGCTCTAACCAATTAGTCGGTTATGGCTTAGTGGTTGGTTTACCGGGCACCGGCGAGCAAAACTCATACACACAACAAAGTTTTAGAGGCATGTTGAACAGCTTTGGTATTACGCTACCTTCAACTCAAAGTCCTAAAATTAAAAATGTTGCCGCTGTTGCTGTACATGCAGAATTACCTGCATTTAGAAAACCCGGGCAAACAATAGATATAACGGTTTCTTCTATTGGTAGTGCAGGCAGCTTACGTGGCGGTACTTTACTACAAACTTTTTTAAAAGGTGTAGATGGTAACGTGTATGCAATTGCACAAGGTAGTTTAATTGTCGGTGGCTTAGGCGCACAAGGTCTTGATGGCAGTAAGGTTGTAATTAATACCCCTACCGTTGGTCGTATACCTAATGGTGCAACAGTCGAACGTGCAGTAGAAAGCCCATTTATGCAAGGTGATTACATTACCTTCAACTTAAACCGCCCAGACTTTACAACGGCAAAACGCCTAGAAAAAACAATTAATGACTTAGTTGGCCCAAATAGCGCACAAGCAATAGATTCTGTTTCTATTCGTGTTATAGCACCACGCGATGCATCCCAGCGTGTATCGTACTTATCAACACTCGAAAACTTAGAATTTAAACCAGCTGACATGGCCGCTAAAATTATAGTTAACTCGCGCACCGGTACAATTGTTATTGGCAAAAACGTTAAGCTTCAGCCTGCGGCTATAACTCACGGTGGCTTAACAGTAACAATTGCAGAGCAACAAAATGTGTCACAACCAAACCCGCTAGCAAACGGTGATACTGTTGTCACACAGCAGAGCATTATTGATGTAAATCAAGATGACTCGCGCGCCTTTGTATTTAATCCAGGTGTAAGCCTTGACGATTTAGTTCGCGCAATTAACGAAGTAGGCGCAGCGCCTGGTGACCTAATGGCTATTTTAGAAGCACTAAAAGAAGCCGGCGCAATTAACGGACAGCTCGTTGTTATATAAATAACCCAAGCCAATAAATAACGTATTACTTAAGCCCTATATTTTTGAAATTAGGGCTTTTTATTTACAGCAACTTAAGTTTATTATTTTTATCTTCCTCGTTTTATCGGTAGTGGCTCAATTTTTGCATTTTTAACTGCATTATTCATTTTGTGTCAAAAAGCCGATGGAAACTAATCACCTCGATAAACAAAACTTTTTTGATTTAGGCAACTTAGATTCACTTCGTAAAGAAGCCTTAACCAGTGGCGATGCATCAACTGATGCCTCTAAAGCTGCGCTCAAAAAAGCGGCCGCACAATTTGAAGCTATTTTTACGCAAATGTTGCTCAAAGGAATGCGCAAAGCTAACGAAGCATTTGAAGACAAAGACAGTCCATTTAATTCAAGTGGCGTAAAGTTTTTTGAAGAAATGCACGATCAGCAACTTTCAACAGAGCTTTCATCAAATGGCTCGTTAGGCCTTGCCGATTTAATTGTTCAGCAGTTATCGCCTGAGTCTAAAAACTTTATGCCAGGCTCGGTGCTTAGAACAACTAACGATATTTTCAGCGATACGCAAGTGGGATCTGCTCTTCCTCATGAGCAAAAAAATAAGCAACCCGATCTTATCGTTAAGAGTACTAAAGCCGATATTGCTGAGCCTAAAGTCGATACTGCAGAGCCTAAAACCGATAGCCCAACATTTAAAAATGCAGAAGAGTTTGTAAGTTCAGTGTGGGAACACGCTAAAACTGCAGCGCAAAAAATTGGTTTAAACCCTGCAGTAATGGTTGCACAAGCGGCACTTGAAACCGGTTGGGGTAAACACATTATTAATAAAAGTGACGGTGGCAGCTCAAATAACTTATTTAATATTAAGTCAGATAAAAGCTGGGAAGGCGATAAAGCAAGCAAAGTAACGCTTGAGTTTGAACAAGGCACACCCGTTAAAAAACAAGCCAGCTTTAGAGCCTACGATTCAATTAAAGATAGTGTGAACGACTTCGTTGATTTTTTAACGCAAAACCCACGCTACAAAGAAGCATTACAAAATACAGCAAAACCAAATGACTTTTTAGATTCATTACAAAAAGCAGGTTATGCAACCGATCCAAATTATGCCAGCAAAATAAAAAAAGTGCTCAATAGCAGTCAGCTAAAAGACATTGCGGCAAACGTGATCCGCCAAGGAGTAGAGTAACATGTCGTTTAATTTATTAAACATTGCCAGTTCTGGGGTTAGAGCAAGCTCGGAGCTATTGCAAACGACAAGTAAAAATATTGCCAATGTAAATACCGTAGGCTACGTACGTGAGCGTACTGAATTTACCACTATGGTTGATAACCAAGTAGGGCGGGGCGAAACATACCGATTACTAAACGAGTTTGCTCAGTCACAGCTAAATCGTGACACCTCTAATAAATCGTTTTTCGATCAGTTTATTACTGAGGCTAATCGAGTTGATACTATTTTTTCTGAAGAGTCGAACAACCTTTCGACCGGAATTAACTCTTTATTTAATAACGTGCAAGAAGCACTAAATCAGCCGTCGTCTACTGTTGCTCGCTCATTAGTAATGACAGATGCGCAAAGTTTAATTGATCAAATGGATAGGCTTTCGGGCATCGTGCTTGATCAAAAAAGTATAGTAAACGAGCAGCTCGAAATATTTTCAGATGAAGCAAACTCACTCATTCAAAGTATTAGTACACTAAATCAAAATATTGCAGCAGTTAATGGCACTAATAACGCCGCAGATGCCAGCTCTACCTATAACGAACGCGATAAAGCAATACGCGACTTATCAGAGCTAATAGACATAGAAACGCTTGATGGTCCAAATGGCGAAAAACTCGTTTTTATGGGCACAGGCGAAGCGGTTGTTATGCAAAATGGCGCATTTAACTTATTTTCGATGACGGGCGATCCTGATCCTAATTTTAAAGAATTCACGCTTGACGTTAATGGTGGCAAAGCTGTGCCGCTTGAAGTTGATGTAAGTAAGCTTAAAGGCAAAATTGGCGGCTTACTTGCTTTTAGAGATGACATATTAGTCCCCGCGCAAAACCAAATTGGTCAAATGGGCTTAGCTATTGCTGATGCATTTAACGAACAAAACAAATTGGGTATGGATGCAACAGGTCAGCTAGGGGGTAGTATTTTTAATATTCCTACCGTTGGCGCTTATGCGTATCAAGCTAACACAGGTACTGCCGGTATGACTGCAACGGTAGAGCCAGGTAAGGGCAGTGAACTTCCTGCCAGTGACTTTATTATTACTTATACAGCTAATGCTAATGAAGTAAGTATTCAGCCTATAGATAACAAAGGCGATCCGTTAGGGCAGCCTTCACTTGCTGATATATCGACAGGTGTTATTGATTCATCGACTATAACCTCAGGCGAATCATTTGGTCTTCAAGTAAATGTATCTGGGGCAGGTGTTGAGGGTGATCAGTTTCAAATAAAGCTTAATTCAGATGCTGCTTCAAGTATTACACTTGCAACAGGGCGCGCAGAAGATTTAGCACTAGCATCGCCAATCCGTACTGCTAACGATTTAAATAATATAGGTACCGCTACTATTTCAGCGGGAGAAGTAACAAGTGTTACCTCCGGTGGATTTACTTCAACACCAAGCTTAACAAACGGTGAAATAACGCTTGTTAAAACAGGTAATGCTAACGAATATCAAATTACTGATAATAGCGGAACGAGTACTTTTACTATTACGCCTCCTGCAAAAGGAATGTTATCGCAAGCGGGTGCTCCATTTGATACCTACGGATTCGATTTTGATATAGAAGGTACACCAGCAACAGGCGACACCTTTACACTTGAGTTTAACGAAGGCGGCTTTGATGATAACCGTAATGGCTTAAAATTAGCTGATTTACAAAATGGTGAGTTAGTCCGTTTAAATGTTGAAACAACAGCAACGGCCGACAACCATAAAACCTTTAACCAAGCTTATTCAGGATTAGTGAGTGATATAGGTGTTATAACCGGCCAAGCAATCACAAGTGGGGCTGCATTTGACGCTCTAGCACAGCAATCTGAGGCATGGTATGAATCACTATCGGGTGTAAACCTTGATGAAGAGGCCGCAAATTTACTGCGTTTTCAACAATCATATTCAGCATCAGCACAAGTTTTAGCAGCAGCTCAAGAAATTTTTGACACCTTATTAAATGCGGCGAGGTAATTATGCGTTTATCAAATAATTTAATGTACCAAAACAACATAAATAAAATACTCGACAACCAACAAGGTGTTGCAAATGCTCAAGAGCGAGTAACAACAGGTGAAAAGTATTTAACCACCTCAGAAGCGCCAGCTGCTATTTCGCAAGCTATGCTGTATTCAAATAAAATACAAACTAATGAGCAATACACTAAAAATATCGATCAGCTAAATGGCCGCCTAGAAACAGAAGAAAGCGTATTACAAAGCATAAATAGTAATATTCAACAAGCACAAGAGCTCACTATTCAGGCCGGTAATGGTGTTTATACTAAAGACGATTTAAAGACGTTTGCATCAGAACTTAGTGGCATTCAACAAACGTTAGCTAACTTAATGAACACCCGATCAGAAGACGGAAAGTTCATATTTTCAGGATACCAAGACAGCACGCAACCATATCAGTTTGATTCTGCCGCGGGTGAGTACACCTATAATGGCGACCAAGGCCAGCACCAAATAACTATAGCTGAAGGTGTATCAATTAAGGCGAGTGATAACGGCTTTGATACGTTTGAAAAAACTAACGCGCGATTAAATGTAGAATCTAACACGGCAAGTGTTTCAGGCTCTATTACAGCGGCAAGTGTATATGTTGACGGCCAAGCTGAGTTTGATAAGTTTCATCAAGCAAATTACAACGCAGACCCTACAGCTCTAGCAACTGCAAATACATATAGTGTATTAGTAAGCTCAGGTGCTACAGCAACAGACCCACAAACCTACGAAATATACCGAGACGGCGCAGCACTAACCCCCGCAGTAACAGGTGAAGTTACTGATGAGCCTATCGATTTTGCAGGTATGAAAATTGAATTTGAAGGCACAGCACCAGGTCAACTCGATTTTAGCCTTGAAAAGCCAGGCAAAGAAAACGTACTCAATACACTACAAGCACTTATTACCGGCCTTAACGATGGCACACTTGAAGGTGATGACTTTCAGCAAGTGCTTGCTGATGGCTTAGTGCAATTACAAAACGCGAGTGAACAAGTTGTGTTTACCCAAGCAAGTTTAGGTGGCCGTATGAACGCGCTTGAAAGAGTAAGCGATTCAAACTTAGCGCTCGATATTCAAAATAAAAGTAATCGCTCTAACTTAGTTGAAGTTGACATGGCAGAAGCTATTAGCGAACTAACCAAACAAGAAACCGCACTGCAAGCATCGCAAGCTACTTTTGGCCGTTTAACTAACCTCTCGTTATTCGATTACTTATAAGCAAGCTATAAGCAGATTATAAGCAGAAATACCTTGCCGCTTTACCTACTTTAAAGCGGCAATAACTATCTACAAAATTGCGGCAAAAAAATGTCACTCCCTCCGAAACAACTTCACTCTTTATTTACAATTTAACAGGCTGTATATTTATCATTAAAAACAACGAGTTAAAAATAAATTAAAGTTGGCACAGTAAATGCTTTTCTTATTGTAAGAAATTATCGAACAGTGGTTCCTGTTAAATCGTGTTGAACCACACTCTGTTTAAACCTAGGAGATGGTAAAATGGCATTAACAGTAAATACTAATGTGTCGTCATTAAACGCACAACGTAACTTAACAAAATCTGGCGAAGGCTTAGCAACCTCAATGGAGCGCCTGTCATCAGGTATGCGTATTAATAGCGCTAAAGATGATGCGGCAGGCCTGCAAATTTCAAACCGTTTAACATCACAGATAAATGGTTTAGCCGTTGCTCAACGAAATGCTAACGATGGCATTTCAATGGCGCAAACAGCTGAAGGTGCAATGAGTGAATCAACAAGTATTTTACAACGTATGCGTGAACTAGCACTTCAATCAGCAAACGGATCTAATTCAGCTGAAGACCGCGATGCATTACAAAAAGAGGTAAGTGCATTACAAACAGAGTTGACGCGTATATCAGATACTACCTCGTTTGGTGGGCAGCAACTACTAGATGGCACGTATGGTACTAAACAATTTCAAGTTGGTGCAGATGCTAATCAAACTATAGCTGTTTCATTATCAAGTATTTCAGCAACTGACTTGGGTAATCATACACTGGATTCAGCTGGTACAAAGTATGGTATTGGTGCAGCTGGTGCAGCACTTAGTTCGCTTGCCGAAGGCTCTACAAATGCATTTACTGTAAACGGTCCTAAGGGCACTGGTTCTTATACATCAGTAGCTACTGATACTGCAGTTGATACAGCAGCAGGAATTAATGCCCTGGATGTAGGTGTTAAAGCTGAAGCGGTTCTTGAAACAACTATTGAATTGAAGACTGCAGGTACAGGAACATTAACAATTGATGATAATGTGTTTGCTTTAGCAAATTATGGCACTGATAATGCTAAGTTAGCCGAGGATTTAGGTAAGGTAGGGTACGATACTGAAATAAAAGATGATGGCTCGATTGGAATAAGAGCAACCGGTGTTGCAGGTATTGATATAGCTGGAGCAACAGCAGGTGACACTGCATTAGGTGGTGTAGATAGCTCAGCTGCTACTTCGAGCTTTTCATCTAAGCTATCATTGAGCAGTAATGACGATTTTTCTATATCGGGTACTACTGGGACTATTTCAGCTGGAACGACTTCCACTCAAGCTAAAATATCAGATGTTGATGTTGCTATAAGTGCAGCAAGCGCCCAGTCTGCAATCGAAACAATTGATGCTGCTATAGCACAAATAGATGAGCAACGAGCTGATTTGGGGGCAGTACAAAATCGATTTAGCCATACAATAAGTAATCTTGCTAATATACAAGAAAATGTATCTGCATCACGAAGTCGTATTCAAGATACCGATTTTGCTACAGAAACTGCACAAATGACTAAAAATCAAATATTGCAGCAGGCTGGTACGTCAATACTCTCGCAAGCAAATCAGATACCACAAGCCGCAATTAGCCTTCTCGGGGGCTAGTTTTGATTTATTGTATTATTATAAAAAGGTCTTTATAGGCCTTTTTTATTTAGAATGGGGTGACTTTTTGAACTATAAAAATGATTTAAGCTCAGCTGTTTTTTTTTATAATCAGGGAATGTTTGATACTGCACATAGTATCTTAAAAAAAATATTACTCGAGCAGCCTAACTCTTTTAATGCTTTACACCTTACTGCTCTTGTTTTTAGAAAAATGGGCAATTACGAAAAGTCAATTGAATTATTTAATAAAATCATTATTAGTAATCCATTTCATGCAGAAAGTATTAACAATCTAGCTAGTGTTTATTGGGATATTGGAGAGTTAAAGTTAGCCGAGTCTTATTATTTGAAAGCAATTGAAGTTGATAATTGTTTTGCTGACGCTTTTCATAATTTAGCTAATCTTCAAATAGCGCTAGGTGATCATTTGAGTGCAGAGAGCAATCTCTATAAAGCAATATCACATGACTCTAGCAAACTGGAATATTATTTCAGTTTAGGGTTACTTCTAAGTGAGTTAGGTAGATTCGATGAAGCACTCAAATGTCAAAATAAAGTACTAGGCTTAACTTCCGTAAATACCAATATTTACTTTCAAATTTTTAATAATTTTATGTATATGCATCGATACCAAGACGCTTTAGAGTTTGCTGATTTAGCTATAGTGGGCCGTAAACTCGATGATCTTCAATTATGTGAACTATTAATAGGTAAAGCTATCATATTTTGGCTTTTTGATAATGAGGAGGAAGGGCTATTAGCTATTAATCTAAGTGAAGCTATAAATACAATATTACCTCACGAAAACTCTAATAATTCGAACCTAAAAAATAATCAGGTATTTCATGGTTTTTTAAAAAAGTTATTTCAATACCGTCGATTTAATCCCATTTTGTACGAGAAAAATGAAAAATCGACAATATATTTCATATCTGAAAGCCATAGTTTCTCTGCAAATGGTGTAACAGTAGACTACAATAATAGCTTGCATACTATAAAATCTTTATTGATTACTGGCGCAAAAATATTTCATCTTGTGCAAAGCGAAGCTAATAAAAGTAAATCAAGCTTAGACATTCTCCTTAAAGGGTTACCCGCTAAAAGTACAGTTGTTATTGGTTTTGGAGAAATTGACTGTAGAATTAATGAAGGTATCTTCAAATATTGCGTTAAATATAATAAAAATCCTAAATTGATCATTATTGAAATGATTGAAAAGTATATTGAAATGTTGAAATTAGCTGCAGACGAAAATGAATGCTCTCTAATAATATATGGTGTACCCTCTCCGCATCCGCATACTTTTGAAGGGTTTAAGGAAGAAGATATTGAAGAGTTTAAACTTTTAGTTTCTAACTTTAATTCTCAGTTGTCTTTTTTATGTGAAACAAATAACATCCCATTTTTGGATATATATAAGATTACTAATCTTAAAGGTGTAAGTAATTTAATATATCATATCGATACAAATCACGTTGAACCAAAAGTAATTCCTGAGCTTTTCAAGCGGTTAGTAGAAGCGTAAAAAAAAGTGATAAAAAAACTAAAGTAATTTTATCTTCTGCCGTTAACTTAATCAGTACGGAGCTGAGCATACATTTGTGACAGCTCTTGGTTAAATTAAAATAGCAACATTACGAAAGTAATCAGGAGTTTTATTATGATTTCAGTAAACACAAATGTATCTTCATTAAACGCTCAACGTAACCTATCGCAATCAGGTTCTGACTTAGCAACTTCTATGGAACGTTTATCATCTGGTATGCGTATCAATAGCGCAAAAGATGATGCGGCAGGTCTGCAAATCTCAAACCGTTTAACGTCGCAAATAAATGGTTTAGGTGTAGCTCAAAGAAACGCAAACGATGGTATTTCAATGGCGCAAACTGCTGAAGGTGCTATGCAAGAATCGTCTAGTATTTTGCAAAGAATGCGTGAACTCGCATTACAATCAGCAAATGGTTCAAACTCATCTGACGATCGTGATGCATTACAAAAAGAAGTATCAGCTCTTCAAACAGAATTAACTAGAATATCAGATACAACTTCATTTGGTGGTCAACAATTACTAGATGGTTCATTTGGTACAAAACAATTCCAAATTGGATCTAATGCAAACGAGACAATAGGCGTTACTTTATCAAGTATTTCAGCAACTGATTTGGGTAATCATACACTGGATTCAGCTGGTACAAAGTATGGTATTGGTGCAGCTGGTGCAGCACTTAGTTCGCTTGTCGAAGGCTCTACAAGTGCATTTACTGTAAACGGTCCTAAGGGCACTGATTCTTATACATCAGTAGCTACTGATACTGCAGTTGATACAGCTGCAGGAATTAACGCCTTGAAGGTAGGTGTTAAAGCTGAAGCGGTTCTTGAAACAACTATTGAATTGAAGGCTGCAGGTACAGGAACATTAACAATTGATGATAATGTGTTTGCTTTAGCAAATTATGGCACTGATAATGCTAAGTTAGCCGAGGATTTAGGTAAGGTAGGGTACGATACTGAAATAAAAGATGATGGCTCGATTGGAATAAGAGCAACCGGTGTTGCAGGTATTGATATAGCTGGAGCAACAGCAGGTGACACTGCATTAGGTGGTGTAGATAGCTCAGCTGCTACTTCGAGCTTTTCATCTAAGCTATCATTGAGCAGTAATGACGATTTTTCTATATCGGGTACTACTGGGACTATTTCAGCTGGAACAGCTTCCACTCAAGCTAAAATATCAGATGTTGATATTTCAACAAGTGCAGCAACGGCACAATCTGCAATTGAGTCAATTGACGCAGCTATAGCGCAAATAGATGAGCAACGAGCTGACTTGGGTGCTGTGCAAAACCGTTTTGACCACACTATTAGTAACTTAGCTAACATTCAAGAAAACGTGTCTGCATCACGTAGTCGTATTCAAGATACTGACTTTGCAACCGAAACAGCACAAATGACTAAAAACCAAATCTTACAGCAAGCCGGTACATCAATCTTGTCGCAAGCGAACCAGTTACCACAAGCAGCACTTAGCTTATTAGGTTAATAAGTTAAAAGTAATAGCTTAATGGTTAGCTAGCTAATACATAAAGTCAGTATTAGTATTTAAAAAAGGAGGTGGCTTTAGCTACCTCCTTTTGTGGTTTAAGAATATAAACTAAGCTACTCTTGGTTTAATTAAGTAAATAATAGGAATCTGTTATGAATACAATTACTTCAAATGCAGAGATTACTACATTGCCGACTCTCATTGCTGGTGATGATAAGCAAGTAGGGCAAGCTGCTCAATCTTTAACTGAGCGAGCGATTGATGATGTAAAGCAGGTGGATGCACAAAATCAACAAAATCTACAGCAAAACCAATACAAAAATAATGACCAAGATGAAAAAGCTCAGCCGTTAGAGCGCGAACAGCTAGAACAAATGGCGCAACAATTGCAAGACTTTATGGGCGAAATGAACCGAAGTTTGCAATTTAGAGTTGATGAAGATTCAGGTCGCGATGTAATTAAAGTGCTCGATAAAAACAGCGGCGAAGTAATTAAGCAATATCCTTCTGAAGAAGTATTAAGTTTGGTGTCTAAACTATCTGAATCTGCCGGAATTTTAATTGATCAAACAGTTTAATTATCAGCTCAAAGATTCACTTTCAAGTGTTAATTATTAAGAGTTAAGTTAGTTTTCAATTAGTTAAGAGGTGTAGCATGGCGATTTCGTTTACTGGTTTAGGATCTGGATTAGCAGTATCAGATATTGTTGATGCATTAGTAAATGCTGAACAAGCACCCGCTGAAGCTCGTTTAAATACTACTGAAGGAAAATTAACAACGGATATTTCAGCCGTTGGCGCACTTAAGTCAGCGCTCGAAAAAGTGCAAACCTCAATGGAAGCATTGGGCGATAGTGATAACTATCAAAAGCGAACAGCATCTGGCAATGACGATTTTATATCAATTAGCTCAGATAAAGACGCTCAGCCTGGTAGCTACAACGTAAAAGTAGACGCATTAGCACAAGCTCACAAATTATCTTCCCCTGCATTT
The DNA here is from genome assembly GCF_000238895.1 of Pseudoalteromonas sp. BSi20429. Classification (NCBI taxonomy): domain Bacteria; kingdom Pseudomonadati; phylum Pseudomonadota; class Gammaproteobacteria; order Alteromonadales; family Pseudoalteromonadaceae; genus Pseudoalteromonas; species Pseudoalteromonas sp. BSi20429. Next base: position 20,269 of record NZ_BADV01000025.1, read on the forward strand.
GCAGCGGACGAAGCAATTGGTGCTGGTGTTATCACGATAGGCTCGGGCACAAATAGTTTTTCTACGGTTTTATCGGCTACAAACACTTTAGAAGATTTACGAGACCAAATTAATAACGGCCCTTTTACTGGCAGTGATAGTAATGATTCCGTTGTTGCAACTATAATAACCAGTGATACCGGTCAGCATTTAGTACTTACAAGTAAAGAAACCGGTGAAGACAACGCTATAACAATTACCGTACAAGACGATGATGGTAATAATACTGATACAGGTGGCCTATCTCGGTTAGCTTATGATGTATCAGACGTAGACCCTGCTAATCACACAACTAATTTAACACAAGTTAATGCTGCTCAAAATGCACAAATAACGATTGATGGCACGTTGACGGTATCAAGCAATACTAATGAGTTTAGTAATGTGATTGATGGCGTGGATATTACCGCTAAAAAGTTGCATGCCACTGACGACGACTTAAGTGATATATCAATTACCGAAAACAACACTAATATTAAAACAGGTTTAAATGGGTTTATTGCTAGTTACAATGAATTGTTAGAGCTTAGTAATAATTTAGGTGCATCAGGTGAAGGCGGTGCAGGTGTTATGGCTGGTGATTCACTACTTCGTGGTGTTATGTCAAAGCTGCGTAGTGAAATAACTGAATCAGTTGATTTAGGTGATGGTAACTCATTGTCGCTTTCGCAGCTAGGTGTCGAAACAGATCGCTACGGTGTTTTAACCCTAAATACAGAAACACTAGATGAGCAAATAGATGCAGATGTAAATTTAGTGCAACAGTTTTTTGTAGGTGATGACGATGATGGTTTTGCTCAGTCGTTTGATGAGCTAATGAGCTTTTATACAGATTCCGATGGTATTATTCAAAACCGAATTGACAGTAAAACAAATCAACTCGATGATTTAGATGATGATCGTTTGGACCTTGCCAGTAAAATGGAGTCTCTATCTTCTCGACTATATGCTCAATATAATGCGATGGATTTATTAGTAGCGAGCCTTAATAACACCAGTAGTTATGTTCAAGCTCAGTTAGAGAACATGCCAGGCGTAGTTAGGCAATCAAATTAATAACTGGGTTAAAAGTATTACGAGTCAATAAAAAAACCGCTAAGTTAAATTTAGTCGGTTTTTGTTTGTATTATTCTTTGT
>NZ_BADV01000024.1:0-98941 GCF_000238895.1 Pseudoalteromonas sp. BSi20429
CCTAGATCATTAACGTTTTCAGGCCAGTCGCCGCCTACTGCTAGGTTTAGCAATAAGTGAAAGTCTTTATCAAATGGTGCGCTATCCCAGTGAGTTTCAAGCTCGCCAGAACCTTGCTCAAAATATTCTGCAAACCAGCCACGGTGTTTTAGACCTACAGCCTCGTCACTTGCATTAGTACGAACTTCTGATTGACGCTGAGTTGCATAAAGGTAACCGTCTACGTACCAGCGAATTTCACCTTCTTGCCATTCAACAGCATACGTGTGGAAATCATCTGCCGGGTTAGTATTTTCAGGGAATTTAAATTCTTTGCCCGTAGAGCTGTTATCTGGCCACGCGCGTCCGTAATGAAGTGTGCCGTGGATGCTTGACTCTATTCCACCGTCTTCATCCGGTGTTTTAAGATTTACTGATTCTAAAACATCTATTTCGCCAGAACGAGGCCAAGTGCCATAAACTTCATCTGTTGGCAGCATCCAAAATGCTGGCCAGCTACCTTGTCCTGATGGAAGTTTGGCGCGCACTTCAAAGCGACCATACGTAAAGTCAGCGTTGTAACGCGTGTTTAAGCGTGCTGAAGTATAAGGTTTTTCTGCACCTTCTTCAGCGGGTAGGGCAACAATGTTTAACACACCGTCTGCAATAAATGCATTTTGCTCGCTGTCGGTGTAACACTGTTTCTCGTTGTTACCACCGCCATTGCAGTTTAATTCATAGTTCCATTTGTTTGTATCAATGGCTGAGCCTTCAAACTCGTCGCTCCAAACCATTTGCCAATCTGATACTGGTTCAGAGGCATCTACATTTTCAAAATTTGATTTAGTGGCAGAGTCGCCACCACAGCCAGCTAACGTAACTAAAGAGATAGCGGCAAGTAAACGTGTAATGTGCGTTGTTTCAATGTTCATAACTGAACCCCGGTTTCAACAGATTATTGTCAGATTAATTGTTTTACGATCTATGTATTTTTGTGTTGTAAGCGCTTACATTTGTAAATGTGTTTTGTAAGCGCTTACAAATGATATTGTGGAGTACGCAAATGGTCAACATATTTGTTTATTTTATTTACAATTAGTTTACGGTAAGACCAGTTGCAGGACTGAAAAATACATAAATACGAGGAGCGTAAGCAGTTTACTTATTTACATATGTATTGCTAAACAGTTTATAGTAAAGCATTTTTATTATTTTATATTTGAAAAACACACAACCTATATTTAAAAACGATAATTAAAAGGTATATTGATAAATATCACCTTGAATAGTTTTTAGGCGTACCCAGAATATATGTTGCTGATCAGGTGCCACTGTATATTGGTGAACAAAACCATCAGGTTTTGGCATGATCAAATTCTCTTTTTGAGTATTGATATTAAAAGTCCAAATTCCCGTTGCTTCTCGATAAAAGTATAATTGGTGGTCAATAAGTTGCCAGTTTAGCCAGTTGATTCGATTGAAGTTTTTAATAACAAGTTCTTCACTTGTTGTTGTTAAATTTTTACGCCATAAACCATCTACATTAAATTTAGAGTAATAGAGGTATTGATCTACGATTCTGCCGCTATAACCCCCATTTAAAGTTAATTGACTGTGTGTATCGGTACTTCGTTGATACAACCACAGTTGCCATTGTCCAGAAGCGTTTGTGCTATAAATAATGTTATTTTGTGCGTCGTAATTAGCAACATAGCTATTGTGATTTTTAGTAAACACTTTTTGATAGGCATTTTTATTTAAATCTAGTTCAAAAACATCGCCGTGCTTAGTAAATAAAATACGACTGCCATCATCAGATAGTTCGTAGCGGACAAACTGTAGATCAAAGGGTAAATCGATATCAATTAATTGGGCCTCGTCGTTTTTAACTCTCCAAAAGTGATGGCTTTTGTAACGCGTAGACAAAAAAGTTTGAGTGTTTGCCCGCATACGAGGAAGCAGCTCTGTGCGCGCACTTTGCTGCCACACATGTTGACTACTGTTAATAGTGTTATATTTTACAATTTCGCTTACGACATTAAGGCTACTTACTAATAGCGAGGCATTCAATTTAGCTGGGATAATAGCTAAAGAGTTAATTGTAAAATCTAATTTTTTTATCGAATAATATTCACCACTTGCGGCTTCTAAAGAGAAAATAGTGTTGTTGTTTGCGATAACTAAAGTATTGTTTTTAGAATGCCATACAAGACTTTTTACACGCAGATTAACTACGTATTCGTTTAATTTTTCCTCTTCATTTTTAATAATTATTTTTGAGTCGTTTTCGCTTATATAACGAACAATAGCAAGTTGATTACTATGGTTATTGTAGGAGAAATCAAAATCGCCCTTAGTATTATTTTTACTACTTGGATTTGTAATTTGTCTTAATCTACTCGTGTTTATATTATAGCTATATACTTGATATGGATGAGATTTACTAAAACGTTTATTGAAGTAAAATGTATTGTTTTCTCCCCAAGCTAGTGAGGTTGGGAACTCATCACATGAAAATAAAAACTGCTTTTTCTTAGTGTGTACATGATAAGTCGAAATTAAACATTGTTCATCAATGTGTGTTGCATAAACGATATATTCTCCATCAGCACTTATCGTCGCCAACGAATTTGTTAGTACACTGTTTTGAGTATGTGTTTTTGTATCATATAAATAAACCGATTGACGGTCATCCTCATCAAGGTGATGGAACAAAATGAGTCCCCCAGATTGGGTGGCCGAGAGCTTATATTCTCTACCTTGCAAACCAATCAATGGCGCACTAACAAGTGATAATTTATTTGGCGTGATTAAGTTTTCAACTTTGAAGAGTGTGCTAAAAAGGGTAATTAATAGCAGAGCTATAATAATTGCAATAATTGATGCTTTTTTGATATTGCGCATAGGTTTCTTGAATGATGGGCTTTTAAAAGCAACCTTTTGCTCAACAGGCATTTCATCGTGAGAAATATCTGTGTTCGTTACAGTAGCAACTAACCGATACCCTTGAGTTGGGACAGTTTCAATAATATTTTCATTAGTTAACGCTGAAAAATGGTTTCTCAATAAAGACACGGTTCGATTGATCGCTCCCTCACCTACAACCCGATTATTCCAGACTTCAACTATGAGTTGGTCGCGAGTGACAATTTTCCCATTAGCTGCTAGTAAAGTAATTAATAAACTGAATACTTTTGGTTCAAGTTTTCTAGTTTGACTGTCATTTTTTAATGTTCGCTGCTCTTCGTCAAAAATAACACCAGAAATATGGACAGCCATAGGGTTCTCTATCATATTGAAATTACATTGCTTTTTAAAACATAACATAAATATAACAAAAACATAAGCGTCAACTATGGCAACAACAAATAAGTATATGATTTGCTACCAACTCATATTTAATGAGAGTAGAGAAGATGCGTACTTATTTATATTTATTATTGAAAATAATGACTGTCACATTATTAATGGCCGGTTGTAATGGTACTAATAAGGATTCGAGTTTAACAAGTACCCAGCCCAAGGGTTTAACTAAAGTTAAATTAAAAAATCGAAGTTATTATGTGGCAACACCACGTAATAACTTTGATACAAAAAAATCTTATAAGCTTTTATTAGCTTTTCATGGTTCTGGGCAGAGCGCTAAAAATATGCAGAGTATGGCTGCGTTTGAATCTGCATCAGAAAATTATATAGTTGTTTACCCACAATCAAAAGTTGAAGAGTGGAATGAAGGATGTGATTGCAATAAACCCCATCGATTAGGCATTAATGATTTGGTGTTTGTCGAAAATGTTGTTGATGATGTTAAAGCTAAATACAACATTATTGATGGAGAGCTTTTTGCGGTCGGGTTTTCTCAAGGAGGTTTATTTACACAAAATTTAATGTGTAATAGTAGTTTAAAGTTTGCGGCCATAGCATCAGTTGCCTCGCCTATGTCAGAGCAGTTGTCTCAACGATGCGAGATAGTAAATCACACCAACTACATGATGGTACATGGCACAAATGATCAGACTTTACCCTTTGAAGGTAAAACTCATTCAAATTTTGGATTAATCCCAAGTAGGCTTGCTATTGAAATAATAGCCAAAGAAAACAGTATTGATTCGGGTGTACAATTAGAAAAAAGTCAGGCAATCGCTAAATATACATTTAAAAATGATAGCTATATCAACCAATTGGTAGCAATTGAAGGCGGGGGGCATAGTTGGGCATTTAGTAGTTTTAACACCACGGAAGAATTAATAAGCTTTTTTGATACAGTAAGTAAAACTAAACTCGATACCTACTCAAAATTATATCGCGTTGATCAACAACAAAAAAACGATGTACATGTACGTAGCATGGGCCTTGAACATTCGGGGCCCGCGATTATTCTTTTATCGGGCTTTAATAAAAACTTTCATAGTGACAGTGCTTGGTTTGCTTTACTGCAGCCATTGATAGCAAAAACTCATCGTGTACACGTCATAGAACGCTTTGGAAGCGGTTTTAGTAGCCCTGCTGAGCAACCATCGTATGCTTCTTTTGTGCCTGCATTAGATAAAACGTTAGGACTGCTTAATGAAAAGGAGCTAATTATTGTTAGCTTTGCCAGTGCAAATATTTTGGCTCATTTATGGCAAAATTCACCTGATTCACAATTTGTAACTAGCCTTAACGGTATGGTGTGGATTGATCCCGATGTTTTGCTGCCACACTCTATTAGCTTGTATCAAGATTGGCCCGTATATTGGTATAGAGATGCAGGTGATACCTTAATCACACATATAGAAGAAGGTAATTGGACGCAAAGGACTCGAGATAAATTAACTGATGAACGTACAGCGACCGAAACACTCATCCCTTCACAGTATAAAGCAGAAATGAATTGGCCGTACTTTGATTTAATAAGCCAAAGCCGTACTCAAATTGATAAACAAGTAACACGAGCAAGAGAGATTATGAATTATCATGATGATTTAAATCGTGTTATTAGTGCCGATATAGCCACATCCACTCCAATCTCCGTTATAGATACTGATTTTGAATCGTATGATATTAAAAATGCAGAACCTGAATTCGTCGATAATTTAGTATTATGGCAACAAGAGGGCTCTTTATGGAGCCAGCAAATTAGTGAGCAATCGGGTGGGCAATATATACCTCTAAGTAATAGCGATCATATGGCATTTTTTCAGCGCCCAGACGACATTTTAAAAGCAATAAAAAATATAAAAAGTAAATAACCTGATGTAATATATTAAATAAGTGAGCTTATGCTCACTTATTTTTAAAAGGCATGATCAATAAGCCCCACAATGAGGCATTTTGCTTTTTGCTTGGGTATTCTTTTAAGCCAATATTTATATCTGCGTCGATTTTTTTAGCTTTATCTTTGTAGCTACCAAATAATTTATCCCACCAAATTACACTAAAACCATAGTTTGAGTTAGTTTCACTAACCACTTGGCTATGGTGAATTCTATGTAATATTTGCGTCATTAATATTAAACGAAGTGGTTTTTCAATGGCATTAGGTAGGCGTATATTTGCATGATTAAATAATGCTAAACCATTAAGTGCTATTTCAAATATAAGTACCGCAATGGCAGGTACGCCAAGAGCAGTTACTGCAATGAGTTTTATAAGTATGCTCAGTACAATTTCGATAGGGTGAAAGCGCAAGCCCGTACTGGTATCTACATGTGCATCGGCATGATGTACGCGATGTAAGCGCCATAAAATAGGCACTTGATGAAATAACCTATGTTGCCAGTAAATTAATATATCGAGTAAAAGTATGCTCAATATAATAATTATAATGCTTGGTAGGGCTATTTGATTAAATAAGCCAATGCCATACTCTTGATTGTAAAGTGCCACGGCGGTTAACCCAATAGGGACCACTAAGCGCGCAATAACTGATGAAGCAAACACTAACCCAAAATTAGCAAACCAACGTGTACTGCTTTTAATAGGTGCTTGGCGAGCAGGCTTTTGCCATTCAAGCAGCATCATTATAATTAAAATGCTAAAAAAGCAGCCGAGTCGCCACCATACTTCATTAGTCATTGATTACCTCTGAATTTGCACTGCTAGGCATGTTTTCAGCTGCTTCTTGTTGCTTAAGCGTGTGATAACCGCCATGTATACGGGTAAAAATAGTTATGCCACACGCAATAGCAAAAATGCTCGCCATAACCGCAAAGTGCTGCGGCCAAATACAAAATGCAATAAATAGCGCTATTGTTTCAGTGCCTTCGGTTAAGCCGTTTAAGTAGTAAAAGCTTTTGTATTTAAATTGCGGTTTTTCGAGTTTAAATTTTTCGGCGGCAATCGCAAAAGCTAAAAAGCTTGAGCCCGTACCAATAAAAGTGGCAAGTAATAACGATCCCGCTATCGCGTTTTGCTCAGGGTTTGCCAAAATAAAGCCAAGCGGAATAGCCGCGTAAAATAAAAAGTCGAGTGTGATATCTAAAAAGCCACCCGCGCTTGAACTTTGGTTTGCATAGCGTGCTAATGCGCCATCAAGTCCATCTAAAATTCGATTTAAAGCAATGGCAACTAATGCCCCGTACCACATTTCAAATGCCAGTAATGGCACGGCTAATAAGCCAACTAAAAAGCCAACCACAGTGAGCTGATCGGCAGTTATGCCGCGTTTATGCATAAGCATAACCACAGGTGTTAAAAGTGGCTTAATTACAGGGGTGATAAATTTGTCTAGCATGTTTGTTGCCTTATGCGTATTAAAGCCACGAATTAAAGTGCGCTATTTAAAGTGATTAGTTTGCCATTTGCAGCGTCGGCATCGCTATGGTCGTGAGTTACCATAATTGCAGGTAGCTTATGATCGCGTATTTGGCTAAACACGAGTTCGCGTGTATCAACACGCAGTTGGGTGTCGAGTTTGCTAAAGGGTTCGTCGAGTAAAATGGCTTTAGGTTCGCTCAGCAGCATACGTAATAATGCAACACGGGCTTGCTGCCCGCCCGATAAGTTATCGGGGTGACGATTACCCATGTCTTTAAGACCTACTTGCTCAAGTGCGTGTTCTATTTTTTCAAGGCGTTGTTTTTTATTACCTTTGGGCATTGCAAAGGCAATGTTACCAGCAACAGTTAAATGCGAAAACAATAAAGCGTCTTGATAAAGCACTCCGATATGGCGCAAGTGTGGAGGGGTGTTATCGATATTTTGACCATTAAGCCACACCTCTCCATTGGCCTTAAAACTACTTGGTAAAGTACCCGTAAGCCAATTTAATAAGCTTGATTTACCACTGCCTGATGGGCCCATAATAGTCAGAATTTCACCGCCATTAACTTGCTCGTTTAAGCTAAGTAACAGCTCATTTTGGCGATAAAGCTGACAATTTTTAATCTGTAACGATGACTGCATTAAAAAACCTTAACCCTGATAGTGTTAAACATGGATGCTTTAAATATGTGCACTTTTAAATACGTGCACTTTTGAAAAAGTATTTAGGTAAACCCCATGCCAGTATAAATCCAATAAGCGGCAACGCCATTTGCATAATAGCGTACACGGCACTGGTGCGTCTGCTTGCGCCATTGGCAAGCGTAACGGCTTCGGTTGTTATTGTGGCTATGCGCCCGCCGCCAGCTAAAAGCGTGGGGAGGTATTGTCCAAAACTAATAGCTAGGCCCAGTGCGGCTGCAATTAAAATCGGGGCAAACAACTGAGGTAGTTTTACTTTAAAAAACACCTTGCATGGCGCTGCGCCTAGGCTTGCTGCAACATGAGCAAAACGAGGATCTAAGCGCCTATAACTGCTCGCAAGTGACAAAAACACATAAGGCAACACAAACAGTAAATGCGTAAGTACCACATTAAAAAATGCGGCTTGGTTATTTACCAATTGTTGTATCCATACTAGCCCAAACAAAAAGGCAATACTGGGTACTAATAACGGTAAGTAAATAATTAAACTGGTAAAACGAGAAATAGGTTTGTCACTCAACTGCTCTGATTCTAAACACAATAAAGTAAGAATAATGGCAAATAGTGTGGTTACTAAACCGATTGCTAGCGTATTAAAAAGCGGACTGCCCATTTGCATTAGCGCACTTTTAAAATGCAGTAGTGTAAATTGCTCAGGCATTGCATCTGGAAAGCGCCAAAAACCTGCAACCGACCACATAACTAAACCAATAAGTGACAACAGTATAAAGCTAATTACTAATGTGGTGAGTACTACCGTTATTTTTTGCCAATAAAATCCGCCGTATTCGCGCACTCCATTAGTGAGAGAGTCGCTAAATAACACTTTTACGGCCTTTTCTGCGCCAAGCCAAAGGGCTAATAACCCGCCTGTAACAGCCAGTTGTAATAAAGCACCCGCTGAGGCTTTAATGCGCAGGTTTAAATCAACATCGTTAAACCAATGCATTATTGCAACGGCCAACGTGGGTGGTGTATTTGGGCCTAAAATGAGTGGCATTTCTACACTGGCACTTGCATAGGCAAGCACTGCTAAAAGGGGCAAACGTAGTAGCGGATAAAGGCTTGGCAGTATTACTTTAAAAAAGGCGGTCATTGGGCAATAACCCAAGTTAAGCGCAACCTTATGTTGTTGGCGTAATTTTTTGCCAAGCTCAGGTTGAGCAAGTACGCCCAGTGCCATTAGTAATAAAAAGGGAAGCTCTTTGAGTGTTAAGCCTAAAATAATACTAATACCGAACGAATCATGCGGAAACATACCGTTTGGCGCAAGTTCCCAGCCGCTTAACCAAGGCGACGCTAAGCGTGAAATCATACCTGAAGGGGCAATTAAAAACCCCACCGCAATAGCGGCTGCGGCATGAGGTATCACTAATATAGGGCTCAATAAACGCTGAATTCGGTTAAGCCACGGGCTATTAAAAAACGCAGCTAAAATCATTAAGGTAATGATAAATGCAAGCAGAGTACTTATTAAGCCCGTTGCAACGCTTAAGGTAACCATTTGAGTAAGGCCAGGTGTTTGCCAAAGGGCATTAAAACCTTGCAAGCTAAACGTTGTTTGCTCAAGTACGGGCGCATAACCAAAGGCAGGCAGCAATACGCTAATTAAGCCACCAAGTACGGGTAGTATAAGTAAAGCGAGTAAAAATCGCGGGCTAAATTTTACAATGCGCGTAAACATATCGGTGCTGCACTGCGTTGTTGCTTTGGTATTTACTGGTACACTTTTTGAAATAACGCTCATTGGCTTACTCCATAACGGGTTTGCCAACCTTGCATAATGGCGTTTACCCAGCTTGGATGAGGTTCGCTCAATGTGCGTTTAATACTGTTTAAAGGCAGTGCACTTGGATGCGGTTTAGCTGTTTTAAATAAGGCTTGCTGATCAGGCGTTAACGTTGATTGAATAAGTACGCTTTTATCGCCCCATATATGCGCTTTTTGTTTTTGAGCTTGCGCCTCAGGGCTGAGTAAAAAATTAGCCACTAATTGCGCACTTTGCTGGTGGCTTGCATTGTAAGGAATTGCCACGAAATGGGTATTACTTAAACTGCCATCACTCATTGCGTAACTGCGAATGCTGTTTGGTAAATCATAGCGTTTTACAGCCGCTGGTACTTCAGGTGCTGAAAAAGTAAATGCGAGACTTAATTCTGTATCGTCCACAAGGCGGCGCATTTGAGCACCACTTTGCATAAAATGAGTGCCACCACGCCAAAGAGTTGGGTGTAGTTTATCTAAAAAGTCCCACAGTGGGTTTAACACTTGCGCTGTATTTTTAGTTGTAGCTGGTTGGTTTAGCTGCGCTTTAATATTTTCGCTGCTTTGCTGATGCAGTACAACTAAGGCGTATTTTAAAAAGCTCATACCTAAAAAGTCAGGCGGCTTTGGGTAACTAAAGCGACCAGGGTTTTGCGCGCTCCAGTTCAATAATTCGTTTAATGTCGTCGGCAATTTATTGTTTGCCTTACCATTTATTGCAATGCTGTCGTAATAAAATGTAAGTGACGCTTGCCCCCATGGCGCTTCCATCCCGTTGGTAGGTAAACCAAAATCAAAGGTTACAGCAGGGTTATTAGCCGGATCGGTTAATGCAAAGTAGGGGAGTTTATTTGCCCATTGCTTTAAAAGCAGAGAGTGCTCACTCATGGTGGCAAAGTTAGCCCCGTTGATCCACATTAAATCTACGCTGCCTTGGTTGTTATTGTTTGCTGATTTTTCGGCAAGTACACGGCTTACTGCTTCGCTGGTGTCACTTAATTTTACATGCACTAAGTTAATGTTGTACTTAGTTTTAACTTGCTGCGCTGCCCATTGAATATAAGCATTTATTTGCGCGTCGCCGCCCCATGCATAAAAGTATACATATTGATTGCTACCAAGTGTTTGAACTTGTTGCCAGCGAGATCCCTGTTGTGTGTTTATTACTAAATTACTTTTACTATTTGAGTTAATAACGGTATTAGCAAACGCAGTGCTCGAAAAAACAGCTAAATTTGCGATTGTACAAACGCAAAACGCGACACAGCAAAAGCTGTATCGCGCCAGTGTTTGCCAAAACTTAATGGCGAACATTTAAATCCCAGTTGTAGTCTAAAAATTTAACTTTCATGTCATCATTTTTAAGTGCTTTTTGCTGAGCGGGTATCAGTTTAAGTGCGTCGCTGTATTGCAGGAAAAACTGCTGTAGCGTGTTTGCACCTCTAAAACCTTTTTCAAAGTCATCGCCGTACCATTTAAATATTGAAGACACGCTTAGCGTATTTTCTTGAGCCATATTGCGTGTCATATCTGATAAAAAGCGCACTGTTTGCTCTTGCAATTGGCTCTCTAAATCAGTGGCTGTATAGGCTTCTTCTCGAAGCGCTGGGCAACCAATACTCGCGCAATTTACTGCAAAGTGAATACGTGGGTCGTTGTATTTACCGCTGCCACGTATTAAACCATGCTCTATATCATCAAGGCTGCGAGTTTTGCCAAGTAATGGCACAAACTCTTTACTCCATGGTGAGCTAAAAAAGCTCCCTAAGTCTTTAATTGATTTAAGATCAGGGTGCTCTTTACTGGCAAGGTTTGAGACGATAAGTTCAACAGTCCAAGCATTATAAGCATTGATTAAAAAAGCGAGTTGCTTAGGCTTTTCCCATGCGTCAAATTCACTTTGCGTTACAGCCGTTAACGAATCTAAATACGTTTTTAGCTGTGCATGCTCACGTTTTATGGCAGCGTAATCAACCTCAGTACTGTGATTATGATTAATAGCTACAACATGCTTATTTAACAATGCATTCCAGCTATCGTGCATGTTTTGGGCTTGGGCCGAAAATGATGTTGCAAACGATGTTACAACTAAAGCCGAACCAAGTAGCAATGCTTTTAGAGGTGTTTTAAACATAATTAACCTCTACGCCAAGTGTGGTATTTTTCAAGTAAGTTAAGCACTTTTTCAGGTGCATGAGCGCGTTTCCACTCACCTGCTGCGTACTTATTGCCTTCAGCCCATGTAGGGTAACTATGAATAGTACCGAGTATTTTGTTAAGACCTAAGCCGTGTTTCATTGCCAGTACAAACTCAGCAATTAAATCGCCAGCGTGTTCAGATACTACAGTAACGCCCAATATTTTATCTTTGCCTTTGGGTGTAATCACTTTAATAAAGCCTTTTGTAGCGCTGTCGGTAATTGCACGGTCTAGCTCTTCAAATTCAAAGCGAGTAATTTCGTAATCTATGCCTTTGTTTTTTGCGTCTTGCTCGTTTAAGCCAACACGTGCTACTTCTGGGTCAATAAACGTAGTCCACGGAATAACACGGTAATCTACTTTAAACTTTTTAAGGTGACCAAATAAGCCATTTACCGCTGCGTACCAACCTTGATGGGCTGCCACATGTGTAAATTGGTATGGACCTACAATATCGCCTGCTGCAAAAATATTTGGGTACAGTGTTTCTAGGTATTCGTTAGTTACTACTGTGCGGTTTGTTTCAATGCCTAGCTCTTCAAGACCGTAACCTTTAAGACGCGCACTTCGACCAACAGCACATAATAGCTCGTCGTATTCAATATCTATTTCTTTGTCGTTATGTTTAACAACAATATATTTTTTACCATCGCGCGTTTCACAGCGAAGTGCTTGGTGCGATGTTAAAATATTAACGCCACTTTCGGTTAACGCTTCGTGAGCAAAAGTAGACACTTCAAGATCTTCTTTGATCATGATGCGTTCGCTCATTTCAATTTGCGTAACACTTGAACCTAAACGTGCAAAGCTTTGTGCTAATTCGCTACCAATTGGACCACCGCCTAGTACTACAAGTTTTTTAGGTGCCTCATCTAATTCTGCAAATTTATTCCACAATGTATCGCTTGTTACATAGCCCGTTTCTTCAATACCAGGTAGTGGCGGTACAAATGGGCGTGCGCCAGTGGCAATCACAATAGTACGAGCGGTGAGTGTTTGCGTGCCACCGTCGTTAAGTTTAATTTCTACAGTCCACGGGTCTATTAATTTACCGTAACCTTTTACTACATCTACGCCTAAGTCTGTGTAACGCTCAACACTGTCGTGTGGTGCTACATCGGCAATAACTTTATGTACACGTGCCATTACTTTTTTGAACGAAAACTGTGGTGTTGCGTTTTCTAGACCGTAGTTTTCACCGTGGCGAATTTGCTCTGCAATTTTAGCGCTTTTAATGACTGCTTTACTTGGAACACAACCATAGTTTAAACAGTCGCCGCCCATTTCGCCCGCTTCAATAAGGGTTACTTTTGCTTTAACAGCAGCGGCTATATAACTTGTTACCAAACCACCTGCGCCTGCGCCAATAACAATCATGTTACGGTCGAATTTTTTAGGCTTAGTGTAGTTTTTGTATACGCGACGTTTTTTAAACACGTTTAAGATTCCTTTAGCAATGAATGGGAAAATGCCCAATAAAGCGAATGATAAGATTAAGTTGAATGATAAAATTCCAGATAAGCTATCTATTTGAGCCAGTTGCGTACCTGCGTTAACAAATACAAATGTACCGGCTAGCATACCTGCTTGGCTTACCCAGTAATAAGTCCATGACTTTATTGAGGTAACACCCATTAGTAAGTTGATTAAAAAGAACGGAAACACCGGCACTAAGCGTAGAGTAAATAAGTAAAATCCACCTTCTTTTTCAACGCCTGCATCAATGGCGGCTAAGCGCTCAGGAAAACGTTGTTTAATAGTGTCACGTAGTAAGTAACGCGATACTAAAAAGGCAAGTGTTGCGCCAATAGTTGAGGCAAAAGATGCAACCAATAAGCCTTCAACTAAGCCAAATAATGCACCTGCTGCAAGTGTCAAAATAGCCGCGCCCGGTAACGAGAGAGCTGTTACAACTACGTATAGTAAAAAGAACCCACCAATAACCAACAACGGTGACTGCTCTTTGTAATCGCTAAACTGATCCATTGACCCTTTTAAGCCATCAAGCGTAAGTAGTTGGTGTAAGTCAAAATGAAAGAACAGGCCGACGGCGGCCGCTGCAATCAATAATAAAAATATTTTTTTAATCATGTTCTCTCTCTTAAAAACTATGCGTAAGGGTTAACTTGGCGTTAATTGGCAACTCAGGAAAAGCTAAAGTTGCACCAAAGTAACCGCCTTCAAATACTGGGCGCCAGTTTTTTTGATTCGTTACGTTGTTCACATCTAATCGTAACTTGGTACTAGGCGTAAAAGCATAGCTAGTATTTACGTTTAGTGTGTACTGATCACGAATTTTTACTGTCGCCAAAAAGTCTAATGGGTAACTCTTTGTATATAGACCTGAAAAACCCGTTTGCCATTTCGAATTAATTGAATAATTTCCGTTAAAGCTGAACGATTGCTCAGGGATACCCTGTACACGGGTGTTTGAAGGTGCAAAAGCGGTAAAGCTAGGTGCGCCAACACTGGTACCTTCAATAATATCTGGACGTGAGTTGTCAAATGCATCGGCTACTTGAGCTGAATCTTGGCTACTTGCAGAATTATCGTAGCGTGCATCAATATAGCTGTAGCCAGCACTTAGCCAATAAGGGTAAGCATCATAAAATACTTGGCTTTCAAAGCCGGTAGTACGAATGCCGGTATTACTACCATCGCGATTACGTAAACTACGACGTTGGCTAAACACCGCACCATCGGCGTACCAATCACTGTCGGTTGGTGCGTATTTCAAACCAAATTCAACTAAGGTATTTTCGGTTGAAAAGTTTTGCGCGCTAATCGTGTTGTCGCCACCAAGAGACGTGCCGCCAGCCATGCTATTTGATGTGGCTTCGTTGTAACTTGCTGCACCATAAGTGGTGTAATCACCGTTTAATCGGTAGTTAAAGCTTACTTGCCCTGAATGTAACTTATCGTTAATGCTATCACGAGCTGCAATTTCACCCTCTGGTGCTATTGGGTCGTGCGCGTCTACGTCATAAAAATCAATGCGGTAGCCAACACTTGTATGAAACTTATCTGTCCAATCAGAATCTTGCTGAATAGCAAAACCTGTTTGCCATGAACGCGAATCAGTAGTGTCTGATAAGTTAAAGTCGCCACTGCCGTCATTATTAATATCATATTGACCACCAGGGGATACAAATACACCTGGGCTAATTTCAATTAAACGCGCTTGTTGTGCATCAGTCAAAGGAATGCGGCGGTTTGAAAGTGGGCCAGTTAAATCAATAGGTAAATCGGCTTCTGTTGTAAATTGGCTGTAGCCTAGTACGCGGTTATAACGTACATCAAATGCAAAAATAGTTTGCTGATTACTATTCCAAAGATAGGTAAGCTCGGTACGGTTTTGCGCGGTATCGGCACCATCTATAATTTCAACAAAGCTATTTTGTGCAATTTCTTCGCGTTGTAAGTGCTGAAAATACGTAATGTTTTTTATTGATGCATTGTTTGAAAGTTCACGCTTATAAATGCTGTGTAGTAAATAAGTAGTGGCTTCGTTTTGATTATCAGGGTCGGTAAGTACTGTACTGCGATCTATTTTTACTTGCCCAGTTGGTGAGATTATTGAACCTGCTGCCGGTACTGTACTGCCATTTGCTTGCACGCCTTGGCCGGTAATATAAAGGCCATTATCTATTAGCGCTTGAGTAGGGCGGTTAATACCTGCGTTATCGGTAAATTCAACTTGGTATAACTCAAAGTTAATATCCCAGCTGCTCTTGTCATCGGGTAATACGCGTAATGATGCAAATAAGCTGTCGCTCTTTGTGCCTGAAAAGTCGTAGTAGCTGCCATTATCTATGTGTTCAGCGCTTACTCTAAAACCTACTTTGTCTTTTACAATGGGTGCACTGTAATCCACTAAAACACTGTACTGATCCCATCGACCTGCAGATACAGTTGCTTTGCCTTTACTTTCGTCAGTTGATGCTTTTTTAGAATGTAAGTTTACAAAACCACCGTTGCGTTGGCTTGAGCCAAATAATACCGGCGGCGCGCCTTTTACCACGTCTATCTGTTCTATAGAGTTGAACGATAACGGCACGCCAAAGCCATTATTACCTGCTTGGCGGCGTGTACCATCTTGGAAAAGCTCACCTAGTTGCCCACGAATAGTAGGTAAACTGGGTGCCCCAAAACCACTGGCTGAATAGGTATTAGGGCTTACTGCGAGCACGTCTTGTAAAGTCGTAATATTAAGCTGCTCAATTAACTCGCTTGAAATTGGTGTTACTGATCGGGCTATATCTTGTAGGGCTAAGTTGTCGCCAAAAGGGCCGTCTACAGTGGCGTTTTTAACCGAAAGACCTTGAGATTTAATAACTTGGCCTGCCACCTCAATGCGTTCTATTGCGCCATCTTTTGTTGTTTTTGATTCTTCGGCTGCAAAAGCATTAAGTGGTGTATTTAATATGGTGGCTAGGGAAAGTGCTAAATATGCGTGTTTCAAACGTTTTCTCTCTACGGTTAAAATGTTGTTGGCGATAAAGACCGAAAGGATTAAAAATAAATTTCAGTAAAATTTCGATTCTTTTTGTTTTTTAGAACATAACAAAACGGATGCATTATAAAGGTGGTAATTAAGTACTATTGTTTTATTAGTTGATAAAATATTAATAGAGCGATTGTATTAGAGTGAATGTAAATATTTGCTTTTAATGGGCTTTTTTAATTATAGACTACTTTTCACCTGCTAACATTTTAAAATTGTTAACTTTTACGCAGCATTTTAAAATACCTAAAATAAGCTTCACTTTTATTACTACAAGGCTTAATTACTTTTTATTTAAAATAATTAAATTTTTTTGAAATAAAAAATAACTTATACGGTCTAGGTTACTTCAACGTTTATTAATATTCATTTAAGGAAATTTTATGACAGGTTCAATGAGTTCTGATGTGCAAAACCGTTTGCAATGGTCACTTTTATCTTTGCGTTTAGGCGTATTTATTGTAATGGTTATGTGGACGTTCGATAAATTCGTAAACCCTGGTCATAGCGCACGTATTTTTGAACATTTTTACGGTATTAGTGGCTCATCTGACATAGTTGCTTATGTTATCGGTGCTCTACAACTTGTATTAGTATTGGCATTTTTAGCGGGTATTAAAAAGCGCATAACTTACGGTATCATTTTTGTAATGCATGGCTTATCAACGCTTTCTTCGTACAACCAGTATATAGATGGCTTTAACAACTTATTATTTTTCACTGCATGGCCAATGTGGGCTGCGTGTTTTGCACTTTACTTATTACGCGACCAAGACGTAAAATTTACTGTAAAGTAATAAAACAATAGCTATACCCTTAAGGTTGTAGCTAAAAATACATTGGGCTGAGTTATTTACTATTTCAGCCCAATGTATAGCCTTTGAGCACTTCTTTTAATAATCCACCCTCTTTGTCATCTTCTAAAAATAATCCTTTTTATATTATTTCATCTTAAACATTGCGTTAGATCAAAGTTAATATATTTGTAAGAACAATATCGACAGCTTTAGTTTATGTTAGCTATACGGTTAGTAGGTTTTAATTACCTCAAGTTATTCAACTCAATGTTGTATAGAAGGCTCGTATGGAAAAGGTCAAAATTTCGTCAGCGCATCAGTCATCAAATCGTTCAGTAAACAAGTCTTCATATAATCAAAATTGCGATGAATGGAGCAAGCTCGATTTTGCACAATTACAAGCAAAGCTAAAAACATCATCCGACGGGTTAAGCCAAACTGATGCCACACAAAGATTGGCACAATATGGACCTAACGAACTAGTTGAAGAAAAAACAAACCTACTACTCAAATTTTTATCTTACTTTTGGGGACCAATACCGTGGATGATCGAGGCTGCTATTATTTTATCGGCGCTTGCTAAGCACTGGGCTGATTTTTTTATTATTCTTGTATTATTGTTGTCCAACGTATTGGTTGGCTTTTGGGAAGAGCATCAAGCGGGTAATGCGATTGCTGCATTAAAAGCAAAATTAGCCAACAAAGCACGCGTTCGCCGCGATACTCAATGGCAAAATTTAAATGCCAGCGAGCTTGTACCGGGTGATGTTATTAGAATGCGGATGGGAGATATAGTGCCTGCAGATGCGCGTTTGCTCGATGGTGATTCAGTAGAAGTCGATCAATCATCACTTACGGGTGAGTCGTTACCGGTTGTAAAGTCGGCGGGTGAAACTGTTTATTCGGGCTCTATTATTCGCCAAGGTGAAATAGAGGCAATAGTATACGCAACCGGCGCTAATACCTTTTTTGGTAAAACAGCACAGTTAGTGCAAGGGGAGCGAACCGCAAGTCATTTTCAGCGTGCAGTGCTTAAAATTGGTAATTATTTAATAATGCTTGCTGCGGCTTTAGTGCTGCTTATAGTTATTGTTGCTTTGTTTCGCGATGATCCAATGATCACCACATTGCAGTTTGCACTGGTATTAACCGTTGCGGCAATACCAGTCGCAATGCCAACAGTGCTATCAGTTACTATGGCTGTAGGCGCTCGTTTATTGGCTAAAAAGCAAGTGGTTGTAACGCGTTTAGCTGCAATTGAAGAGCTAGCAGGTGTTGATATTTTGTGTTCCGATAAAACCGGCACATTGACACAAAACCTATTAACGTTAGGTGACCCGTTTTATATCGAAAACTCAATAAATAAAGGCTCTGCTGAGCAAGTTATATTGTACGCGGCATTAGCATCTCGCTCAGAAAATAACGATCCGATTGACTTAGCAGTATTACAAAGTGTAAAAGCTGAGCAGCATCTAGATTCTTATCATATAGAGCATTTTCAGCCATTTGATCCTGTGAGCAAACGTACTGAAGCATTAATTAAAAATGCTGATGGCAAAACGTTTAAAGTAACCAAAGGTGCACCGCAGGTTATTTTAGCTTTGTCGGCTAATATTGAGGCAGTTAAAACTCAAGTTGAGGCATCGATAGATGAATTTGCAGCGCGTGGGTTTCGCTCTTTAGCGGTTGCTAAAACAGACGAGCAAGGTAAATGGCAATTTATAGGCGTATTGCCGCTTTTTGATCCACCGCGTGAAGAAGCAATACAAACCATTGCCGATGCAAAAGAAATGGGTATGAGCGTTAAAATGGTGACGGGCGACCAAGTGGCCATTGCGCGCGAAACAGCAAGTAAACTGGGTTTAGGGACAAACATTCTTGATGCTAGTGGATTTGGTGCAACTGAGCATCATCAAGCCACACAGTTAGATGACTCAATCGAGAGTGCTGACGGATTCGCACAAGTATTCCCTGAGCATAAATACCATATTATTGATGTGCTTCAGCATAGAGGGCACATTGTTGGCATGACAGGAGATGGCGTAAATGATGCGCCAGCACTTAAAAAAGCTGACTGTGGCATTGCTGTATCGGGTGCTACAGATGCAGCGCGTTCAGCAGCATCAATTGTGTTAATGACCGATGGCTTATCGGTTATTATTGATGCAGTTAAAGAAAGCCGAAAAATATTTCAACGCATGAACAGTTACGCTATTTACAGGGTTGCTGAAACACTGCGCGTACTACTTTTTATGACAATGGCGATATTAATTTTTAACTTTTATCCGTTAACAGCAGTCATGATTGTAATGCTTGCTTTACTTAACGATGCCGCCATTTTGTCTATTGCATACGACAATGTACATTATCAAAATAAGCCCGAAACATGGAATATGCGGCTCGTTTTAGGTATTGCATCTGTGCTGGGAATTGTAGGGCCAATTGCAGCCTTTGGTTTATTTTACTTAGGAGATAAAGTATTTGAACTCGACCGTCCTCATCTTCAAACATTAATGTACTTATTACTTTCTGTAGCAGGGCATTTGACTATATTTTTAGCGCGTACCCGAGGTCCATTTTGGTCTATTAAACCGTCTGCTATATTAATGGTCGCCGTATTTGGCACGCAAGTTATAGCAACACTTATTGCTGTTTATGGGGTGTTTATGACCCCACTAGGATGGGGATGGGCACTTGCTGTGTGGGCATATGCTTTGGTGTGGTTTTTTATTAACGATGGTTTAAAGCTAGTGGCGTATCGAATTTTTGATCCGACAGAAGCACCCTTACTAGAGAAGAGTTAGCACATAGGCTTAAAAAATGGTTATAAGCCAAGTGGCTTATAACCAATAGTACACAAGGGAGTGTATATAAGGTGGTTCAATTATTTGTGAGTAAAGTTACTCACAAATAAAAAGTATTAGTGCATTGCATCGTTATACTGCTTTGCCAAGCTTTGTTTTTGCCCTTCGGTTAGTGCTTTACCCGCTAATTGAAATACTTCGTGTTCTTCTTCGCTTAAATGATGATGTACTAAATGATGCAGTTTTTTAGCTGCAACTAACCATGCAGACGAGCTCATTTCGGTATCTTCAAGTTGTTCAATTAATTCATCAATTTCGTGATGTTCAGCTACGCTGTGGCGCGCTTTTTCATGAGTTAAGTCATCAAACATAAGTGGGTTGTAAAAGTAACGTTCTTCAAATTTTGCGTGTTGTTCTAGTTCTGTTTTTAGCTCGTCCATTAGCGTGTGGCGCTGCTCTGTGTCGCCGTGCGTTTGAATGAGCGCATCTACTAATTCTCGTTGTTTGTCATGGTCATGACGTAGTGCTTCAAAAATATTCATAACTAGTCCTTTTACAATTTATTTGCTTATATCACTAACTAGCAAACTAAATGCCAAATGTTAAGTTGATGTATTTTATTGCTTTTATTTTGATTTTTATTTTTGGGCTGCTATCACTGTAAATTTTACAGTGATATGAATGCAATAATTTCAGGATTTTACGTAGTTCAATTATAAAAGGAGTATAAATTCCTACAGAACCTTACAAATATTTACTGGTTGTTTATTTTATTGTAGTGATAAAGTAGCAACATTATTTAGGTACAATCTATATGTATTACTCCCACATATAATACCAATCGGTATAAATACAGGTAGCACGTTAACTTAATAGGATAGTTTAAGGATGAACATAAAAAGCCCCATCGCCGCATTATTGCTGTGCGCTTTACTGAGTGCATGTAGTACAGCCCCACGTTCTGACCCTAACTTATGCATTGAAGAGGCTGAAACGGTTGATCGAAATGGCGCTCAAACAAGCTCAGAAGTTTATAATCAATGCATTAGCGCACAAATTAAAAAGGATGAAAAAAATGACACTTTTTTTGATGCTATAGGTACGTTCTTTTTTGAATTTTTTGTAATGGTGGTAGAAAGTAAATAGGCTAACTTGCAGCTGTAATTTAAAGTAAATAAGTTGCGTAAAAATAGGATTAGTTATGAAGCAATTATTGATAGCAATTCCACTTTTTTTATTACTAAGCGCTTGTGCGGCACAGCCTTACGCAGGCTCGGCAAAATGTATGGAACAAGCAGATATTGCATACGAAACCGATATACGTAAAAATGAGATATTAGATAATGAATGCAAAGCTGCAAAAGTAAATACGCCTAATAAAAAGCTTGAGAATCATGGCTTGGTTGATAGAAGCCTTTTACAGCTAATCGTTAGCGTTTTAAATGGCGTATTTTAATAGTAAAAATATAATTAAATAAGGTATGTATGAGGGAAGAACTAAGAGCAAAAATAATTACCGTGTGCGATAAAAAAATAGCAGCTAAAGGCGAAAATGTAGGGCTTTCTTTTTATGCATTTTTTGCTAATAAAAACGACGACCCAGAGCTACTTATGGAAGCTGCTACTTGGTGGATACACACCCATAAATTAGATCATTTTGTAAAAGCACATAAAATTAAACAAATGGTTTTAGACGGACTTTAGTCAAGTAAATGAGCCAATACTTTTAGCTGTGCTTATTTAATCAACAACGACTTGGTTTCTTCCGTTTTCTTTTGCTTTATAAAGTAATTTATCTGCATGCTTAATAAGAACATCTAGTGTGCTTTTTAAAGGGCCACTTACAGAGGCCCCTGCACTAAAGGTGATTTTTGTATCACTAGGAAAGTCTTCTATATTACTGCAATGCTCGGCGAAGCTAATGGCGAGTCGGTTAAATATATCGCGAATTATTCGTTCATCAACCGTATTTAGTGCAAATAACCATTCTTCGCCGCCGTAACGACCAAACTGATGATCATTACATAGTGTTTCTTTTGCAGCTTTTGCAAAGGCAATAAGAACTAAATCTCCAACATCGTGACCAAAATGGTCGTTAACTTTTTTAAAGTAGTCTAAGTCAATAATCGCTATCGTCATTTTACCTTCACCAAGCTTTGCTTCTGCTGCGCGCATTATTCCTCTGCGATTAGGGCAATTTGTTAGATAATCTGTTAATGAAATATCGTGATATTTTTGACGTTGTCGAGCTTGCCGATAAAATAAAAATAATGAAGCAATCACTAAAATAAATGCAATAGCAGCGCTAAGTCGCCAAATTATTTTTTGTTGGTACTCTTCTTTAGCTTGTAGTTCACTAATGTCTTTTGCGTACTCTAGTTGCTGTATTTTTTCTTCTTTTTCTTTTACTTCAAACTGCACCTGTAGTGTTTTTATATTATTTTCACTGGTAGCTTCGTAGTGTTTTTTTGTATAAAGGAGCTTTTGTTCAATTGCTTCAAAAGCCTCGTCAGTGTAGTTAAGGCGTCGCTTTAGCTCATAGCGTTTACCTAAAAAATCGGCTTTATAAATACTGCGGCTGAATTTATCTAATTTTAAAAACACCTCATCGTTTGCTTCATTTGCTCTCTCGAGTAAATCTAGTTTTATATATATGTCAGCTAACAAAATGAGCGATGCGAGTTGCATGTCGTGAACACCTGCAGAACGAGCAAGCTCAATGTTTTCTTTAGTTAGAGTTAAAGCTTTATCGTAATTTGCTTGTAAGTACTCAATACTGGCAATTGAGTACTGAGCAAAGGTTAAGCCTTTTTGCATATTAACTTTTTTGAAATAGAGCAATGCTTTGTCTAGGTATATTAAGGCATCTTTAGGTTTTTTTATCTCGAGCAATACATTGCCTAAGCTCCAATATGCTTTTGAGGTAAAAAGCCCATCTTGTGTTTGCTCATATGCAGCAACCGCTTTTTTTGCATAATATACGGCTTTGTCTTTTTCGTTTAGATAATTGTATGCATCGGCTATTTTTCTAAAAAAGTATCCTTGAGATGCTGAATCATCATCTTTTAATGCTAGTTCTAGCCCCTCTAGAGCAACATTTAGGGTCTTTTTCAATGAATCTGTATCGGTGTAATAGTAAGCAAGTGCTCGTAAAATAATGATTTTTTCTTTAGTTGAATGCTGTTGCAAGCTCTCTTCTAATTTTGTGGCTAGCGTGTGTGCTGGAGCTGGGTTTGGCTCCCTAGCTAGAGACTTGAGTTGTGATTCGAGAAATAATAAATATACACTTTTTTGATTTGGTAACTCTTTGTTCTTTAAGTAATAGGATAAGTGTGTGTTTAACGCTTCATATTTTTCTTGTCTAAAAAGTAACTCCGCATACAAAGCGGCCGCTTCTAGATGAAGGTTTTCCCAATTTTGCTCTTTGCTTATTTTAAACGCTTGAGTGAGTTTGTCTTCATTTTGAAGATAGTCTAATTCATTCAGTTTTATGTTGTTGATCAGGACTTGAGTCGTGTCAAAGTCTAGCGCATGTAAAGTTGCACTTAATGAGTCGCCGTTAGCTGAGGCAAGCTTACTTAAAAGTAAAAATAAAAGGAGAACAATATACTTTGCCCATAAAGTATTACCTAAAACCTTTATTTGTGTATTGTTAGTCATGTTAATCCTTTGCTGACTTATTTTTATTAGGAAATACTTTTCTACATTGCTTAATAAACTTGGGCTTGAACAGTTTTTTATACTCATTATTGAAAAAATAAGACCATAAACGATATCAATTTAATTAATAAAAACCAACACATTGTATAATATAGCCTCTGCAGTTATGTGTTTTTATTAAAAATCTGCGGCTACTTCAAACTCTAATCGCTTAAGTGTAATTGGGTGAGTAAATGCTAAGTATTCTGCATGTAAATGTAATCTATCGGCTTTTTGCCCGTAATGTGTGTCGCCTATAATTGGCATGTTTAAACCTAAACTGTGCGCACAATGGACTCTTAATTGATGAGTTCGCCCTGTTTTAGGGTATAACTGTAATCGGGTAATATTGTTGTTACGCTCTAAAACCTGCCAGGTAGTAAGTGATGGCTTACCGTGTGTGTAACACACCATTTGGCGCGGTTTATCATCAAAGTCGAGCACTAAGGGTAAATCAATTACTCCGCTATCCTCAGCTACGTTACCATTAACTAATGCGACATAACGTTTATCTATGGTGCGTTCAATAAACTGCTTTTGCAGTGCTTTGTGCACGCGTTTATTAAGTGCGATCATCAATAATCCAGAAGTCGACATATCTAATCTGTGTACAATTAGCGGGCCTGATGCCTCTGGAAACTGCGTTTTGATTCGCATATAAACTGAGTCATCAATATTAACGCCAGGCACTGATAAAAACTCAGCGGGCTTATTTACCACAAGTAAGTCGTCATCTTTGTAAACAATACTTAAATCTTTACCCTGAGCTGGGTTGATAAGTAGCGGGTTATCTTCAACGTTTAAGCCCTTTAGCATGTGCCCAAGTATTGGTTGGCATTTACTGTAACAAGAAGGGTAGTAGTTTTTATGCTGCCTGATTGCTGATTTAGGTGCTGCTCCCCACCAAAACTCTGCCATAGCAAGTGGTTTTAAACCATGCTTATAGGCGTATTGTAATAATTTAGGCGCTGCGCAATCGCCAGCACCCGAAGGAGGAGTGTGCTCAGGTAATGCTGCGAATATGGCATTTAAGTCTGTAGTTTCTCCATTTGCATTTAAAAATTGGTACTGCGCAAATAATTTTTTTGTAAGTTTTTAGAAAGCGTTTTACGGCGCTTTTTTAAATGAGCAATTTCATCAGAAATATTGATGTGTGTTTGCTGCAGTGACTCGATTATATTTTGCCAATAGGATTTAAGTGCCAGCAGTTGCTTTTTTTCTACGATACTTTGCCCTGCAAGCTTATTTTTTAACTGCTCAAAATCACTTTCGCTAAGCTCTAATTCGCCTTCGGTACGTTGTATTTTACGTTGCTGGCGACCAGCTTGCATTAATGCCTGTTGGGCTAATAGTGCTTGCTGGTAGCTTTGTGTTGCATCATCAAGTTTGCTATTAACTTCATGCAGTTGTTCGCTATTTTCTAATTGCTCAATTTGAGCATTAATATCGTTAATTATTTTACTTTGAGTCAAATAGCTATCGTCCTGCAGCTGCATGCTAGAAACTGGCGGTACAAAGCTAATATTGCCCTTATCGTCTTCAATTTGCCCCGAATAAGCACTTAAAAAGCCTAATTGTTGCTTAGTATTTTGCACCACTAAAACCCCAAACATTTTACCGGCATTTTCTGCTTTTAAATGCGTTAACGTTTCAAGTTGTTGCTGTAATTGTTTTGTGGCTGCTACAGCTAATGGTTGCGGCTCGTAATAAAAAGGGAAAGTAAACTTTTCAGGAAGCGCGAGAGAATCAATATTTTGAGAAAATAATGTAAAGCACGAAGCAGAATTTGACATAGAAGTAAGAGAAAAGCATTCAGTAAAATAATTGAGCGCATAATAACATATTCATAGTTAAGCCACTAAAAATCTCGCACTCGCATATTCATAAACACTTTAAAGCGGACATTCATGTTTTATGTATCAGAATGGGGGCGCAGCAAACCTAGGAGTATCGTTTGTTAGTAAAGTCTCAGTAGCAATATATCTATCATTATCAAAATATTTAAGCTAATCGATTCTCAATAATTGAGCGCATTTCGAAACGATGACTTACTTGATAGAGCAGAGACGAAAAATCAATTTACAGAATAACTGAATATTTAGGAGTTCTATATTATGAGTCAAAATATCGCAAGTTTTATTACTAAAACCCTTGAACAAGCGGGCGTAAAACGTATTTGGGGAGTAACTGGCGATTCACTTAACGGCATTAGTGAAAGTCTGCGAAAAATGGGAACAATTGAATGGCTAGGAACGCGACATGAAGAAGTTGCCGCATTTGCAGCCGGTGGCGAAGCGCATTTATCAGGGGAGCTTGCGGTGTGTGCGGGTTCTTGCGGGCCAGGTAACCTTCATTTAATTAATGGCTTATTTGATTGTCAGCGTAATAATGTTCCGGTATTAGCTATTGCCGCACATATTCCTTCATCTGAAATTGGCAGTAGTTATTTTCAAGAAACCCACCCGCAAGAATTATTTAAAGAATGCAGTGTGTATTGTGAAATGGTGTCGAGCCCCGAGCAAATGCCGTACCTGCTAGAAACCGCAATGCGACAAGCAATACTAAACAAAGGCGTAAGTGTACTTGTGCTACCTGGTGATATTGCATTAAAAGATATGCCAAAGGCTATTAAGCCAAAATGGAACGTGCCAAAACCTGCAACGTATACTCCCGCTTTACCAGATATTGAAGCAATGGCGACTCACCTTAATAAAAGTAAAAAAGTAACCTTATTATGTGGTGCAGGTTGTAAAGATGCCCACGACGAAATTGTTGCGCTAGCTGAAAAATTACAAGCACCGATTGTGCACGCCATGCGCGGTAAAGAATTTATTGAATACGATAACCCTTACGATGTGGGTATGACCGGTTTTATTGGCTTTGCGTCTGGCTATCATGCAATGCAAGAAGCCGATACGTTATTAATGATTGGTACTAGTTTTCCTTATCGTGCTTTTTATCCTGAAAATACCACCATATTGCAAATTGATAATCAGGCTGCTTCACTCGGGCGACACGTGCAAATTGACTGTGGCGTACTAGGGGATACCAAAAACTCAGTGACCTCACTGCTTGGTTATATTAAAGGTGAACGGACAAGTTCGCACTTAGAAAAAAGTGTTAAAA
Source organism: Pseudoalteromonas sp. BSi20429 (assembly GCF_000238895.1). Taxonomy (NCBI): domain Bacteria; kingdom Pseudomonadati; phylum Pseudomonadota; class Gammaproteobacteria; order Alteromonadales; family Pseudoalteromonadaceae; genus Pseudoalteromonas; species Pseudoalteromonas sp. BSi20429. Next base: position 26,322 of record NZ_BADV01000024.1, read on the forward strand.
ATTACAAAGAGTCGCGACAAGATCTCGATGAACTAGCCAGCGGTAAAACCTCGCAAAATTTAATTCACCCGCAATACCTAACGCGTTTACTCAACGAGCAAGCAGCCGATGATGCTGTGTTTACTTGTGATGTAGGTACACCAACAGTATGGGCTGCGCGTTATTTATCAATGAATGGTAAGCGCCGTTTAATAGGCTCGTTTAACCACGGCTCTATGGCAAATGCGATGTCGCAGGCAATGGGGGTTCAATCTGTAGATAGAGACCGCCAAGTTATTGCAATGTGTGGTGATGGTGGCTTTTCGATGTTAATGGGGGACTTAATCTCGCTTAAGCAGCTTAATTTACCAATAAAGATTGTTGTTTATAATAATCGCTCACTTAGTTTTGTGGCTATGGAAATGAAAGCCAGTGGATTTTTATCAGGCGATACCGATTTAGAAAACCCAAGCTTTGCTAACATTGCACAGGCCTGTGGTTTAAAAGGGATTCATGTGGACGACCCTGAAAAATTACCATCGGCAATGAATGAGATGATGAACCACTCAGGACCTGTTGTTTTAGAAGTCGATACTGCAAAACAAGAGCTTTCAATGCCACCGCAAATCAAATTAGAGCAAGCAAAAGGCTTTAGTGTTTACATGATGAAGGCGTTAATAAATGGCAAAGGAAATGAGATTGTTGAGCTTGCCAAAACTAACTGGTCACGCTAAGTAAGTTACTTCCCTATTGAGTGTTATATCTCGATAGGGAAGTGCCAAGTAATAATCCTCACTATCATCTTTTATTATTAATAAGCTAAGGCTGCTGTTTGTAAGTGATTGAACCAAAATAGAAAATCATATATGGTTTATCATTAAATTAATAAAAATACGCATAAAATACCTCTACTTCATAGAGGGAACGGAGCAATAATGAAATGGAAATCGGTTTTACTGTCGCTGGCTGTTTTATGGCTTATTCAAGCTCAGCAAAGCAGTTTACGCACCAGTGAATACGCAAATATAATTTCTGATTTAGATAAGGTTAATTCACTTGGCGAATGTGAGGTTTCGACCGAAATTGCAAGAGAGTGGCCATTCTCTTGGGCTATAAGCGGCGCAGAAATTACTGTTAAGAACAAAAATACGTTTCTGACAGCAACAACCAGTAAGTTTAATAAACCAGATCGTAAATTTCTTAGTACACACAATACTCACTATCACTTTACGTGGTCCAAAACCAAAAACAACGCTATGTTTGCATCATACATGGACGTAGAAATAGAACCCGCAGGTAAAGTTGCAGGCCTTATAATAGGCAATTGCTCTGACTACCCCGAAGGCCCAAAATTAATGGGGTATTTAGAGCGTTGTAATAGTGTTGTAGAGTCAATTAAGTGTTTGTAAAAGTAGGTATAGAGTGTTGATTAAAATTGAAGACTTTTCTTTAGCATGGCGATGGATTAGCGCATCCCACGGTGATTTTTCTAAAGATACATTAAGCAAACTTACTCCGTTGGGTGAAGAGCAAGCAAGAGCATTAATTGCCACCACTCCCATTAATTTTCCTGTTGGCGCAAAAAGATTCGACTCCACAGAAGGAAATGAATTAACCCGCCAATGGTTAATAAGCTTAGTGAATGATTCGCAAACAGTAACAATTTGTTGGGATCAAGAAACAGCATTAACCCTTCCTTGGCTAATTTTTTGTGATCACTGGAATGATTTTTGTTATCCATCAAGTGATGATATAAATCTGTATTTAGAAAGCGGCGAACTGTTTTTACGCTGGAATCATTATGAGGTTTTTGAGTTTGACTCAAGTGCAATGTAATACTTAAAATTAAGTACTCGCTTTACTCAATCAAAGTAAAGCGAGTGCTCAGTATCAGTTACAAACTCTTTTTAGGCGGTAGGGCTACGTTTGCAAATATTAGTCCTGCAACAAGCGACATAAATATTAAAAACGTTTGCTGGCCGATGTGCTCTGCATATACAAAGTCTTGGCCTTCAATGAGTGAGTTTAAGCCAATATAGGTTTTGCTACCTGGTACTAATACAATTAAACCTTGCATGGCAACAATAGAGGCCGGCGCATTAGCAACGCGGTTAAACAAGTTACTAAAAATACCCACCGATAAAGCACCCACAAACGTACCTAATGTGTAATCAAGGTACATAGCCGAGCCAATACTGGTGCCATACGCTATAAAGCCTGATGCTATAGACCACACAGCGTGCTTAAGTTTGGTTCTAAAAATAACGATTAAGCTGCTACAAAGTAAAAATATAGCCAGCCATGCTGTCCACTTTGGTAATGGTTCAGGTTGTACAAAGTCAGCTTGCCCAAAGAGTGCAAAGCCAATACCTATGCCAATAAAACCGCCAAAATACAGTTTAAATAACAGCATAAACGAGTCCATGACTCTTGCCGTACCCGATACTAAATGCCGTGCTGCAAGCTCTGCCAAACCAAGTGCAAGGGCTAAACCAGGTATAAATACAATAATGGCCGAAAGTACCACTAAGCGTATGTTTATTTCAGGCGTTATATACACGCTTACTGCACATGCAAGTATGGCTGATATTATGGCTACCAATGGCTCAAGCATATGGGCTACGCGTTTTGAGCGTCCAGACCAAAGCACAAACACATAAACAACCAAAGTAAGAAGCGATGACCAAATAACATCAGTCCAGCTAGTACCCATTAACATTGCAAACGCACCACCAGAAGTTGCAAAGGCAACGCCCGTAACAAGTTTATTGTATGGGTTTGGCATGTCGTAGATAGCATCTAGCTGGGCGTCAACTTCTTGTAAACTTAGCTTGTCGTCAAGCATTTGATTTACAAGATCGTCGGTGTCGGCAAGTGAACCTAAATCGTGATCGCCAGGGTCTACACGAGCAACATGGGTGTACTCGTCTTCGTGGCCGTCGGTCCAAATAACAAACGTTACAGAGGTTGGCGACATAACAAACGACGATTTAAGTCCTAAGTATGTAGCCACTTCCATGAGGTGGGCTTCTAGGCGGTAAGCAGGCGTACCATATTTGTGAAGCATTTTACCCAATTTAACGATAAATTTGCGTTTTTCTGTAAAGGTTGCAGTTTTCAAATCTTTTTGGACCAAATATTGCGATAACTAAGCTAAAAATATAGACAATACAGCTAAAAATGCCCACGTTTGATGGGCGCGATTTTAAACACTAATTGGTGCGTGTCTAGTCATTTTTAATCTAATTTTTTATTTTTTTCAGCTATCCATTGCGACATGTATTGAGTGCTGCGCATTGTATGATGTTTGAGCATTTGGCCTGTGAAGTTTTTTTCGCGATGAGCGTTTAAATCACTACTTATTGAATCGACTTTTTTAATTAACGCAGCGCTCAATTGTGCTTTGTTGTACAGCGTATTAAGGAGTGCGTTACCATCTTGCTGCGCTTTCTCAAAGTCACTTTGATTGGTGTACATTTCAATGGCAGCATTGGCAAAGTCATCGGCGGTGTTGGCTATTTTACCCGGCCATGGTAAATCGTTATGCATGCCTTCTGCGCCAATATTGGTGGTAACGCTGGGTGTTTGCATAATCATGGCTTCAAGCAATTTACCTTTAATGCCTGCACCAAAACGCAGTGGTGCTAAACATACGCGTGCGCTTTGCATTACATCAAACGCATTATCGGCCCAGCCTTTTATTAAAAACCCTGTTTTAGGGTTATTTAGTGCCGTGGCTTTTGGTGGTGGGTAAGAGCCATAAATATGTAGTTCTGCTTTTGGGAGTTGCTTGCGAATAAGTGGCCATATTTTTTGTAAGTAAAGTACAGCATCCCAGTTTGGCGCGTGTCTAAAGTTACCTATGGTCATAAAGTGCTGGCGCTGCTCAAACGTTTTTGTACTTGTAGGCAGTGAGCTTAAATCAACCATAAACGGTAAATGGTGTAATAAACTTGGCTCTATTTTAAATACGCTATTTAGCAGGCTCATTTCATAACTTGAAATAATTAAGCTTAGGTCGCAGCGTAAAATAGCGGCAATTTCGCGTTTTGCTATGTCTGAGTGTAAATCGCTGGTTGTAAATTCACGCTCACCTTTAAACGCTTCGTGGCGAGCGTTACGCAGACATTGTAAATCTTCGGTATCTAAAATTTTAATGGCTTGTGGGCAGTGTTTATCGACGCGCCAGCCAAATTGTTCTTCCATCATAAAACGGTCAAACATGACTATATCTGGGTTATAGGCTTTAAGGTATTCGTCAAAGCTGTCGCAGTTTAGTGCAATGCTTTGACTGGTTATGCCGAAGTCGTCAAGGTTTGCCATGTGGTCGGTGCGCTGCGCGGGCGTTGCAAATTCAACGTCCCAGCTTTGCGCTCTAAATGCATTTAATAACGACATCATGTGCGTTCCCGCAGCAGACGAATTTGGCTCTGGCCATACGTAGCCAATTACCAGCACTTTTTTCATTGGCTAGAATCTCTAATTTGTAAGTTTACATTTACCAGTGTTTTTACTGGCGGGGCTGTATTTTGTAGTAGCTCTTGCAGTATTAAAAGACACCGCTTGGCTATATCAGTTGTACTTATAGCCACAGTGGTTAAGTGATCATTTATAACCGCGCTATTAGGAATATGGTGGCAGCTCACCACTTTAATACAGTGATGTGTTAATGAGTTAATAGCAGCAATAACACCTTGAGCAATAATATCGTTTGCACACACCACTGCGTTTAATGTTGGGTTGTGTTTATATGCTTCTATAAATGCATTTTTAGCGCTAAGGGCTGTGTTTACTGCGCAGTGAATGGGTGCTAATGGTGTAATGCTGTGCTGCGCGCAAGCGGTATTAAAGCCACTTTGTAGTGCTTGTGAATCACTTAAAGTAAGTTCACTGCCTATAAATACAATGTTTGTCACGCCTTGTGAGAGCAGATGCATACTGGCTACGTGGCTGGCTTTTTTATAGTCGGGTAATACACAAGGAGCTGCGCTAAAAGGCACTTCGCTCATTACGGTAATTACTTTGTGTTGCGCGCTGAGCGTATCAAGCCATTTGGGGCAAGTATTTGCAACGGGGCAAATAATAAATGCAGCAGCGTTGTATTCTTTTAAGTTTTTAACTGCGTTTGCTTGTAGCTCAAGGCTATTATTACTGCTTACAATCATGGCTTGTAGGCCATTGTCGTTTAACAAAAGTTGTAGGCTGGTAGCAAGGTGTGCCATAGCTGGGTTAGTTAAATCGTTTATTACTATGGCCACTAAATTTGAGCGCTTTGAGCGCATAGCAGCAGCATCACGATTATAAACGTACCCTAGCTCATCAATCGCTTTGAGTATTTTTTGTTTACTTTTATTGCCCACTTTATCGCTTTGGGTAAGTACCAGCGATACGGTTGATTTTGATACACCAGCACGCTCTGCAACATCAAAAATAGTGACTGATTTGGCTTTGTTATGCATTGTATTTTAAGTACCGCAGTGGTGAATAAATAGCGCTGTAGTTTAGCTTAATCAGCACTATTAAGTCATCTTTTAGAGGTGTTTAACTTACCTTAATACTTTATGAACAAAGCAAAACGTGTTTATATACGCCTATAAGAGTAAAAAATAACAAAAGGATAAAAACATGAGCGCTTTTAGGCTGTTAGTTGCCTTTATTTGTTGTGCGGCATTGGTGCCAACAAGTTACGCTGAGCAGGGCTATCAAACCCCTTCACCCGAACTTGCAGCATTGGTTGACGCTAAGTTAGCACCCACTAGTTACTTATCGAGCGATGGCCAGTGGCTAGCGCTTTTTGAACGCAAACGTGTAGTAACCCTTGATGAACTTGCAAAAGAAGAGCTTAAGCTTGCTGGTATTAAGCTAAACCCCGCTAATTTTTCGCGCTCTCGTGTGAGTGCCAAATTTAGTGCCGTGGAGCTAAAGCATGTTCAAAGCGGGTCAGTTATCAGTATTAATAACTTACCTAATGGCATTATTCGCTCTCCTAAGTGGTCATCTAACAGTCAATATTTAGCCTTTGTTGTTGAGCAACCAACCCAAGCCAACTTATGGCTTTACAGCGTTGAAACCAAACAAGCAAAAGAGTTAACTAGTGCTGCGTTAAATTCGGTACTAACTGCCTCACCATATAAATGGCTGCCAGATAGCAGCGCCATTGTTGCAAATCTCGCTGTTAATTTTGGTAAACCAAGGCTTGAAAATAACAGCCAAAATGTAGTGCCTGTTATTCAACAAAGTACTGGTGAAAAAGCACCAGCACGTACTTATCAAAATTTATTAACAAGCCCGTTTGATGAAGCACAATTTAAGTTTTACGGCCAAGGGCAGCTGGCTTACGTAACGCTTGATGGCAAGACTCAAGCAATAGGTAGCCCTTCTTTATTTAAATCGTTTTCGGTGTCACCTGATTCTACCAATATTTTAGTAGCCGGTATTAATGAGCCGTTTTCGTATCAAGTGCCTTACAGCCGCTTTGCAAGCACGTGGCAAATATGGGGCATGCGCGGCTATGCGTTAGCAGAGCTGGCAAAACAGCCACTTGCCGATAGTATTCCACAAGGTTACGACAGTGTACGCACTGGCCGCCGCGATTTTGAATGGCGAGCCGATCAAGGCGCTGAAGTAATTTGGGCGCAGGCACAAGATGGCGGCGACATGAAAACCGACGTTGAGCATCATGATTATGTTTACAGCTTACGTGCACCCTTTAAACGCGAGCCTAAATTATTTGCCAAAGTAGAACGCCGTTATGCGGGAATGGAGTGGGGCAACGAAAACGTAGCAATGCTGACAGACTGGCGCTTTAGCGATCGCCAAGTACGCACCTTTGTTGTACAACCTCGAAATGCCGACAGAAACCGCGTTTTATTTTCAGAGCGTAGTTACAACGACGCGTATAAAGACCCTGGTAATGCTATTTACGAGCGCAACGATTTAGGCGCAAACGTAATTAAAATTGTAGGCGGGCGTTATATTTACCTGCGCGGTAATGGAGCTTCAGAGCAAGGTAATATCCCGTTTTTAGACCAATACGATGTTAAAACAAATAGCAGCAAGCGTTTATGGCAATCAGAAGCGCCATACTACGAGCGTGTACGCGCTCTGCTTGACGACGAAGGTGAGCGATTTATTACTATTCGCGAATCTAAAACTGAGCAACCTAACTTTTTTATACGTGATTTAGATAACGACACGCTAACGCAATTAACGACATTTGAGCACCCGTACCCTGCATTTAAAGGCGTAACTAAAGAGCAATTACGTTATAAACGCGACGACGGTGTTGAGCTTTCGGGCACGCTTTATTTACCACCAGGGTACGATAAAACACAAGGCCCGTTACCGGTACTTATGTGGGCTTACCCACTTGAATACAAAGATAAAGCCGTAGCATCACAAGTACGCGAATCGCCTTATGCATTTACCTACATTGGTTATTGGGGGCCAATGCCTTATCTTGCTAAAGGGATTGCCGTGTTTGACGACCCTAAAATGCCAATAGTGGGTATTGATGGCAGCGAGCCAAACGATAACTTTAGAAAGCAGTTAGTATCAAGTGCGCAAGCAGCTGTTGATGTATTGGTTAAAAAAGGCATTGCCGATAAAGATAAAATTGCCATAGCAGGGCACTCATACGGTGCATTTATGGTTGCTAACTTATTGGCTCATAGCGATTTATTTAAAACAGGTATTGCCCGCAGTGGCGCGTATAACCGCACATTAACGCCGTTTGGTTTTCAAGGAGAAGAGCGTGATTTTTGGCAAGCACAAAGTGTGTACGCTAATATGTCGCCGTTTTTTCACGCTGAAAAAATCAATGAGCCAATGCTAATGATCCACGGTCAAGAAGATCCTAATTCAGGAACCTTCCCAATGCAAAGTGAGCGCATGTACGCAGCGCTTAAAGGTTTAGGTAAAGATGCCCGCTTAGTAATGCTCCCTTATGAAGCACATGGTTACAGTGCGCGTAAAAGCTTATTACATGTATTGTGGGAACAAGAACAGTGGTTAGATAAGTATTTGTTAAATGGTACAGCGGAGCCAGTAGAGGTTATTACTAAACCCGTTGTAAGTACTGGGCAATAGTAATAAACAGCGCGGCTACTTATAGCCGCGTTTTTGCTTTTAATATGAGAGTAAATTAATGATTGATGTAGCAGCACTTGCGGTTTTTATTCCTACGTTCTTTTTTGTGTCTATCACCCCAGGTATGTGTATGACCCTTGCCATGACACTCGGTATGAGCATTGGCGTGCGCCGCACATTATGGATGATGATAGGTGAGCTGTTAGGCGTAGCAACCGTTGCCATAGCTGCGGTATTAGGCGTTGCAAGCGTAATGCTAAATTACCCAGATGCGTTTGCCATTTTAAAGTGGGTAGGCGGTGCGTACTTAATTTACATTGGCGTTAACATGTGGCGAGCCAAAGGCAAAATGTCGGTCGATACCTCAAAACCAAATGACGTAAGTAGAAAGTCGTTATTTACGCAAGGTTTTGTAACCGCAATAGCAAATCCTAAAGGGTGGGCGTTTATGATCTCGTTATTACCGCCGTTTATTAGTGTTGAGCATGCTGTAGCCCCTCAGCTTTTAGTATTACTTGGCGTTATAATGACCACCGAGTTTTTAAGTATGTTAGCTTACGCAACAGGCGGTAAAAGCTTACGTTTATTTTTAAGCCGTGGTGATAATATTAAATGGATGAACCGTATTGCTGGTAGTTTAATGGGGTTAGTTGGAATTTGGCTTATTTTTGGTTAGCTTAAAAAGTAGTTGATATTATCAATTAATTTGCTATAGTTGATTTTGTCATCTATTTAACGCTTAAGGCATGCCCAATAATGAGTACACCCGTATCAGCAAATCTAGTAATGGTTGAGCCTAAAAAAACACCAGTAATTTATAAAATACTGGTTATGGTAAGTATTATCACTCTAATCGGCGGTACTCTAACTGGCATTATGACTTATGTGAATGTGGGTGTTACAGAGCATTTTTATGCCGACTGGTTTACCTCATTTATAAGTGCAGTATTGGTTATGGCGCCTGTTGGTTTTGTAATGATGACCTTAATGCATAAGCTAGTTGCCCAGTTATTACCTAATAGCAGTGAGCTAAAACGTAATTTATTGATTAGTGTTTTTATGGCGCTGATCATGGAGTCGGTGATGGCGTTTGTTACCGCTACTAATAATATTGGCTATGCCGATATGGGGGTATTTGTAACTGGATGGGCTGAAGGGTTATTTGCCGCATTACCAATAGGTTTAACTATAATGCTGATAATGTCGGTTACGGTAAAACCTAAAATAGAACGCTTTTTAAAGAGCTAACACTTTGAGCGCTAACGTATTAAAGCAAATAATTTAATACGTTTATAGTGGGCAGATGCATGAAGTAATTAGTTACTTAATTGAGTTTTCTACCGGGCAGCCTTGTTTACGGCATACACCTTCGTTACATAATTTGCATATTTTACGTGCTTCTACCTGCTCGCTTGTTAGGCTGCTAAGTGCTATTTCTATCAAACTTAAAAAACTTTGTTTTTGTTCATCATTAAAGTTGTTTAGTATTTTAGAGGTAGCTGTTTCTCTGCTGCTTAGTACTAGTTCAACCCTTTTACTTCCTTTATCCGTTACGCATAAAACAACAGAGCGGGCATCTTTTACTGACTTTCGCCTTTCTACAAATTCTTCTTTTTCAAGTGTATTTATTAATCTAACTGCACCAGAATGCGTTAAGCCTAAAACCTTGCTTAGTACATCAATGGTTTCATTAGGATGATTGTAAATAGTGACCAGTGCCGCTTCGTGGCTTAGGCTTCGCCCGCCTAATTCAGCAATCTGTTTTTCAATGTCATTAGAAACAGAAGTAGCAAACGTGCCGATTAAATTTGATATATATTTTTCATTTTTCATAAACTTAATTATATGTGATTCGATCATATAAATATAGTGACAAATTAAGCGCTCTCACTTATTGTGTGACTCAGTCATGTATATTAACTCGAAATTAGTTAATCTACTTCGAATATTACACAAATTAGATGAGCGAGGATTTACCGCCAGCTCATCAGTTAAATAGAGCGATATAATTAAATGAAAAATGATTCAGAAACATTACGTTATACAAAAAAGTTTAAAACTGTATTAGATAAAAAGATGGCCTACATAGATGAAGGCGAAGGTGATCCTATTGTGTTTTTACATGGTAACCCGACATCTAGCTTCCTTTGGCGAAACGTTATGCCCTATTTGCAAGGAAAAGGGCGTTTAATTGCTATCGATATGATTGGATTAGGAGATTCACAAAAGTTAGATAACACCCATGAAGGCAGCTACTCACTTGCTGAAAACAGCAAATACACATTTGCACTTTTAGAAGCGTTGGGTGTAAATAATAACGTTACCTTGGTGCTGCACGATTGGGGTTCAGGCGTTGGTTTTAACTGGGCTAATACACATCGTGATGCTGTAAAAGCAATTGCGTTTATGGAAGCAATTGTTACTGACTTTCCAACATGGGACGATTTTCCTAAAGATTTGCACGGCCCCATTGGCACTATGCGCTCAGCTGAGGGTGAAAAAATGGTGCTTGATGACAACTTTTTTATTGAAACAATATTACCAGCGACCATTGCACGCAAATTAACGCAGGCAGAGCATGATGAGTATCGCAGACCCTTTATAAATGCAGGAGAAGATCGCCGTGCAATTTTAGCAGGGCCTCGCCAACTGCCCATTGCTGGAGAGCCTGCCGATACCGTGGCTTTAGTTAAAAGCTATGCGAGCTATTTAGCTAACTCTCACGATATTCCTAAGCTATTTATTAATGCTGAACCGGGTGCTTTTTTAGTTGGTTACGCAAGAGATTTTGTGCGCACATGGCCAAACCTAACTGAGGTAACCGTAAGCGGTATTCACTACATCCAAGAGGATTCACCGCACGAAATAGGTAAAGCTATTTCAGATTGGTTACCAAGATAAAAAAGGGATGTATTAGTAAACCTGAACTTTGGATAATTAATCTATCTCAAGCCGTTATTTTCAGCGTTAACTACCATATATAGATGACGCTTTTATACAACTAAAAGCGTCATCTATTAACTATTTAAGTAAAAATGGTGCGGTTTTACTCGCCTTTACGCTTGCCACTTTTTCGGGTGAACCTTGTGCTACAATTAAGCCGCCTTCTTCACCAGCACCAGGGCCTACATCAATTACCCAGTCACTATTGCGGGCTACTTGCATATCGTGTTCAACCATAATAACGGTATTGCCAGCATCAACTAATTTATTTAACTGCGACATTAACATTGATACATCCGATGGATGCAGCCCTGTGGTTGGTTCATCAAGAACATAAAGCGTGTTGCCGCGCTGCGCACGTTGCAGCTCGGTGGCTAATTTAATACGTTGCGCTTCACCGCCAGAAAGCTCGGTAGCAGGTTGCCCTAAACGCAAATACCCAAGACCTACTTGCATAAGTGCATCGAGTGCTCGCAGTATTGCAGGCTCATTTTCAAAAAAGGTATGCGCCGCTTCAACCGTTAAATTGAGGATATCGCTTATGTTTTTATCACGATATGTAACCTCAAGTGTTTGCTCGTTATAACGTTTGCCATGACACACTTGGCAAGGTGAATAAACGCTTGGTAAAAACAGTAGCTCTATACTTACAAAGCCAACGCCTTCACAGTTTTTACAGCGACCTTTAGCAACATTAAACGAAAAGCGACCTGCATCGTAACGGCGCTCTTTTGCTTTTTGGGTTGAAGCAAATAGTTTACGCACGTGATCAAACAAACCCGTGTAGGTAGCTAAGTTCGAACGAGGGGTACGGCCAATCGCTTTTTGATTTACGGTAATCAGGCGGCTTATATTATTTATACCTTCAATGATTTTTCCGCTGGTGTGTGTTTGCAGTTCTTGTTCGAGTAAGTCGGCTTCGTCGGTGGGGGCTTCCGGTATTACTTTTTGCCCAAGTGCTTCGTAAACAAGCTCTACTAACGCTTGGCTCACTAAGCTTGATTTACCAGAGCCCGAAACCCCAGTGACCGTTGTCATTACGCCTAGCGGAAATTCTGCATTGAGATTTTTAAGATTATTGCGCTCAATATTAGCCAATTTTAACCACGCACTAGGCTGCCTTTGCTCCTTTTTTTGCGCGCTGTTTTGAGTAGACTCTTGACTGGCGTTTTTAGCAAAAAGGTGGTGACCGGTGTGCGAATTTTTTATTTTTCTTAACCCTTCAACAGGGCCGCTGTAAATAATGTCGCCACCATGCACACCTGCATTAGGACCCACATCAACAATCCAATCGGCGTGTTTAACAACGCTAACATCGTGCTCAACAACAAATACAGAATTGCCAGCCGCTATTAGCTCATCAAGCGCTTTTAAAAGTGCTTGTGTGTCTGCAGGGTGTAAACCTGCTGAAGGTTCATCTAACACGTAAACCACCCCAAATAATTTAGAGCGAATTTGTGTGGCAAGTCGCAACCGTTGTAGTTCTCCGGGTGAGAGCGTTGGCGTTGTACGCTCTAGCGACAAGTACCCTAAACCAAGCATGGTTAGTGCTTCAATACGGGTGAGTATATCGCTGGCAATGCGCTGCGTAACAATGGCTTGCTCTGGATTTTTTGTATTTTTATTTACTTTGGTATTGGCGGCGTTACTTAGTTTTTTAGCAAGCTCGTTTAATGTAAGTTGAGATAGCTCGCCAATATCAAGCCCTGCAAATTTAACACTGAGCGATGCTTGTTTTAATTTTTTACCTTGGCAAGTAGGGCACTGCGATATTTGCATAAACTGCGATACGCGTTTTTTTGTACGCGGACTTTGTGTGGTCGCAAAAGACTGTAAAACAAAGCGTTTAGCGCTTGAAAAAGTTCCCATGTAGCTTGGATCTTCGTTGTTTTGTATCGCATTTTGTGTTTGCTCATAGGTGTAATCTGGGTATACCGGCACAGTAGGAGTTTCGTCGGTAAATAAAATCCAATCGCGTGCTTTTTTAGAAAGTTTGTTCCAAGGCGTATCTATGTCATAACCAAGCGAGGTAAGTATACGGCTTAGGTTTTTACCTTGCCATGCTGGTGGCCACGCTTCAATGGCGCGCTGGCGAATAGTTTTTGTTTCATCTGGCACAAGTAGCTTTTCGGTTACTTCAAACACTCGGCCTATTCCTGAGCATTCTGGGCACGCACCTTGTGGCGTATTCGGCGAAAACGCATCGGCGTAAAGTATGCTTTGCCCTTTGGGATAATCGCCAGCACGAGAGTAAAGCATGCGTAGCGCGTTAGAAATAGTTGTTATGCTGCCAACGGATGAGCGAACCGACGGTGCGCCGCGTTGCTGCTGCAAAGCAACGGCAGGCGGTAGCCCTTCAATAGAGTCAACATCTGGCTCATCAACTTGATCTATTAACCTACGGGCGTACGGCGAAACCGAATCAAGATAGCGGTGCTGCGACTCAGCAAACAGCGTTCCAAACGCAAGCGACGATTTTCCAGAGCCCGATATTCCTGTAAAAACAACCAATGCGTTACGAGGTAAATCAACGTCTACATTTTTCAAGTTGTGAACGCGTGCCCCTCTTACTTGAATGCTATTACCGGGATCAGATAAATCCATTGTTGAGTTTTTATGTGTGCTTGCCATACGTTTATACTCCTGTTTAATCGCGCTTTTCACTTTAAGTTAGCTTTGAATTATTTACTCTTATCGCTCGTTATTACCCTAAAGTAGCGCAAGCACACTGAATGAGCGCTTAGTCTGCAGCGGCACAGTCAAAGCGCTGGATAAAATTGCGATGATTGTTTGTTTACATAATAGGTATGGAATGCGAATATAATTTAAACAGTTATTGTTATGTAATTTGTTACGTAATTTACTAGGTATTTTACTAGGTAATAAAAAGGAACTAACAGTGAATAAAGCCTTAGTGATCATTTTATTGGTGCTTTCGTGGGCAACCCAAGCCGACTCTATTAAAGCGCTAAATGTTGACCGTGCAGTACCAAATAGCATGCACTTATCGTTTGCAAACGATAGCAACATAACCCCTAAAAAAGGGGATTTTAAAATCGTTAATTATGTATTAATGAGCAATGAAGAGGGCGAACGCTGGGCTGTTATAACGCTAACTAACTTATCGTCGGGCAATCGCGAATTAGGCCAGGAACATTTACTTGCACTTTTTGCTGACGGCAGCCGATTCATGCCAATGGAATTTAAACTCGGTTTCAAAGGCAACGAAACACAATCGGTAACTGTATCGTTTGCCGATTATAAATTCCCTATTTTAAGTGTGTATTCGAGTAACGATTTGTAACTAATAACGATGCGATAATATTAAATTAGGGATATTTCTAAAATTAAGGGTTTTTATGAAGTTTGAAGATGCGCAACAAAATATGAACCTCGCATACTTCGGTGGTGGAACCGGTGTATTAGTGTCTGGCTTGGTTTGGTGTATAGCTGGCTTTGTCGCATTACTGCATTCAAATCAATCGAGTATGCTTACTTTGTTTTTTGGTGGTATGTTTATACATCCTTTAGCCATGCTACTTTCAAAAGCTCTTAAACGCTCTGGCAATCATGACCCTAAAAACCCATTAGGTAAATTGGCCTTAGAAAGCACTATTATTTTATTTGTTGGTTTGTTTTTAGCGTTTTATGTAGCAAAACTTCAAGCTGAATGGTTTTATTCAATAATGCTTATGATAATTGGTGTTCGCTATTTAGTTTTCAACACTTTATATGGCATGAAAGTGTACTGGATTTTAGGTGTTTCGCTTATGTTTTCTGGCATGCTGTGTATTGTATTAAATGCCACTTTTGTAATCGGCGCCTTTATTGGCGGGATAACCGAAATAGTATTTGCGCTAGTGATATTTGCCCAATCGAAAGGTATGGTTTTAAAAACAGAATAATAAGCCCCTATAATCACAAAATAATGTGCTGCTGGAGTTACCCTTCAGCTTGGTATATAGCAAAGGCTTTTAAAGTATTGAGTATTTGCAAATTGCATGTAGCTACTAGTTGGCTTAGAGCGAATTGCAGACACTCGGTATGCTCATTTTTTTGGCAATTTATATATAGGTTCTCGTCTAGTTAGGAAATTTGTAGTAGCCAATAAAACTTGACGCTACATTAGGGCCTACCAAGCTTGTTTTGGACTGAAACGTGTTTCAGGTTTCTAGTGGCTTTTATTTTTCAGATAAGCTTGAGTTAGGCAAATCTCCAACCTTCATAGATCCGATGAAATCAAATAGATTTACACTTTCTTCTTGCTCAACCATAGTCCCAAAGAAACAAACATAACTAGCACGGTTAATACTGGCGGCTTCGATTGCAGCGGCAGCACCTCAGCTGGGACATTGGGTGAAAGGTGTACATACACCGCCACGCTCATAATAACCACAGTAAGCATGGTGACTAGGTTCAATATCATAGCCGCTAATTTCGATGAGATAAACTTTCCTTCAGTTAGGATAAGTAAATACAAAAGGCCAGCAAATATCTCACCCATTTGTCCTGCAAATTTTGAGAGTGCAGGGAAAGGTAAACCACTCAACTCAATTTGAGCTGCAAAAATATCGGCGAAGGGTAAGAAAAACTTAGCCATTCCAGCCATCATCATGAATCCCCCTAAGAGGGCTGTTACAAAGTTTTTTGTTTTATTGCTCACAGTGTCCTTCGAACGTATGAAGTAACCCGCTGTAATAAGAAACATGGTTCCAATCATCACAGCTTCTAATAAAATCTGTTGGTTCATTTCTAACTCCGTTGTCGAATTTATTGAAAGTATCCGAATAGATTACGCTTGCTCAGGCTTGAGCAGCACCTTTGTCACAAACAGGCGCACAATTGGCGCAACAACAGCAAGCAGTAATAATGCCGAAGGTACAACTTGTACTATGGTCGATCCCCATGCTGAGACAAAGTCAGCACCAGTAGGTAGGTTGCGAAAAGCTATAATGCCAGACATCCCCAGCAGCATGGTTGGCAGTACCATAGATATCATTAGTGGGTATTGAAATTTACGGTTAAATTTTTTCATAAGTATTTCCATTCAGTATCTGTAGCCATAAGGCGATTCGATGGAGAGAGTATAAGAGGTAATTAAAGATTCAAAAATAGACAATATTGAATTTTAAAAGTACATTTATGTACTCTATAAATAAAAAGCAGTCTACGATGATCAGTACCAAAAATATGACCAACTTATATTGGTTTTGTCTTTCTGTTGAGTGTGGAGGGTTTGCGGCGGCAAGTATAAAAGCAAATACCTCAGCCCCAACAGTTTCTCGCTCAGTCGCGAGCCTTGAGCAGCAGTTGAATGAGAAACTGTTACACCGTGACTCAAAAAACTTTCAACTAACTAATGCCGGCGAAGAGATTTATAATAAATTTTCAGGGCTCTTTAGCGGGCTAGATGAACAGTGGCAGAGCCTCTCAAATGCACAAGGGGAGTTGACGGGAGATATTCATATTTCATGTCCAGAGCCATTCGCCGATTTTTTCTTACAAGCGCTCGCATTGGAGTTTATGGCGGAGCATCCTAAGGTGAATATTCATGTGCATTTTGCATCGGACGCAAAAGACTTCATATCTGAGCAAATCGATTTGGCGATTGTTACACTGCCAGCCACGGCCTCTCACCTTGTTCAGCGCCAACTATTTGAAACTGAGTTAGCGTTGGCAGCGTCAAAAAGTTATTTAACCCAAAAAGGAGCACCAGGTTCTGCTAAAGAATTACTCGATCATAATGTATTAGCTGGTAATAACTTCCCATATTGGTTGCTAAAAGAAGGCTCGGAGCCAATCAAAATACCGATTAAGCCCAAATACTCAATTAATAGTTTGAGGTTGAATATTCAAGCGGCTATAGAAGGGGCGGGTATTTGTTTGATGCCAAAAGTGGCACTAGAGCACCTAGCTTCGCAGAATAAACTGGTGCCAGTGCTACCGGAGGTTGAATGTCCTAAAGGTACGGCATACTTGGTATGGACAGATAGAAAAATGATCGCTTCACGCGTTGTCGCATTTAGAGATCTTGTGTTTAGTCGTATGAATCATAATGCCGAAACATTATGGCGCAATATGTTAGGTTAATCTGCAAAAGCGGTTTCAAGTGCGGCGAGCAACTTGTTTTCACTTGCTTGCGGGCGTACATCTTCCGCTTGATCAATCCATTGTATAAAACCCTTACTCAAAACTGATACCCTGCTTTAAAAGGTACTCCACTGCTGCATCAGTATGGGGCTTAAACGCCTTCCAACGCCCAATTGCTTTGCTATTTAATGGTTGGCGTACTTGTACTTTACTGGCGGTAGAGACCGGTGCGGTGTTTAAGTGAAAATCTATACATTGCTCTTGCCACTCTAGGTTACAAAAGCTGACTAACTCTTTAATTTTCTGCTCGGGCTGGGCGACTAATTCTTCGTACTTTACTAATTTTATGTTGCTGTGCAGGGCACTAAAGTGCTGCATGAGTTTGTAAAAACGACTGTAAAATTTAGCGGTATCGAGTAAGTCGAGCGAGTACGCGTAGTAGGGGTTATTAATGGTAAATAATTGGCGGTAATTACCAATACAGGTGTCCATTGGGTCGCGCAGCATGCAAATTATTTTGGCGTTTGGCAATGCTTTGGTTATTAGGTCGATATAAAAAAAGTTAAAGGGGAGTTTATCTATAAAGTGCTTATGGCTGCCTGTTATTACGCGTGTTGCGTTTAAATAGGTTGACCCAAGCTGATTAAAATCAAGCTCGTAGGCTTTATTGAGTGTTTGAGTGTCAAGCACATGGGGTGTTTGCGTTTGGCTTAGCTTTTTAACACTTAGGCCAAAGTCTTGTAATTCACCGGCTGATTGTACGTCGCTGTGGCTCGATAAAATACGCTCAACTAATGTGGTGCCAGATCGGGGCATACCTAATACAAAAATAGGTTCGGCCGTTGGGTTACCTTGTGTTAGCGCTTGTGTGTGCTGCTCACTTAAGCGTTTAATATGTTCAAATAACTCAGTTGAGCTTGTATGATCAAACGGCTGCACAGTACGTTTTGCTACTTTACCTTGCTCTAACGCGTTAAAAGCCTCTGAAAACTCACCAATATCTTGATACTCTTTTGCTAAAGCATGGCCAATATGCAGTTTTGCATCGGGGTGTGTTACTTGCTCAAACACGTTTTTTAAGCGCTCAATATGGTTGTTTTGCTCACTTACTTTAGTTAAATCACTTAATGCAAAATGACTTTGATGATGCAGCGGGTTAAGCGCTATGGCATTTTCAAAAGCGTGTTGAGCTTTATCAAATAGTCCTAAAAACTTAGCGCTTACGCCGTAGTTATAATAAAACGGTGGTTGAGCTTTGTTAGCCGCTGTAGCCAGTGTAATAGCGCGCTCAAAGTAGTTAAGTGCTTGCTCGTGAATGCCTGCTTGAGTAAGTGCAACGCCAAGTGTGTCGGCATCAAGGGCTTCAGTTATTTGTTTTAATGGCACCGATAGTGCGGTGTTTTTTGCTTTTTGTAATTCGCCAGTAAGTGCGTAACATTTAGCAAGTTGCGCGGTGTATTCAATACTTTGGCCAAGGGTAAGAGCTTTTTCGATGAGCTTTATTGCTTTGTGTATTTGCCCAACAGTTAAATTAACCATAGCTAACAAAAAATATCCATCAGCAAAGTCTGGTTTGAGTGTCACTAACTCCACTAGGGCTTTGTGTGCTTGCTCTATTTTACCTTGGTTTAGGGAGTGTATTGCGCTTTGATGAAGTTGCTTTAAATTTGGCTGCATGGTTTTGGTAATTATTATTTTGTAAAAGAAAATAAAAAGGCTCAAATAAATTTGAGCCTTAAAACATTGTTTAAAAATTACTATAAATTATATTTCAAATTTGTAGTTAAATTTAACACCTACCGTAAGCGGGCGATTAATGTAATGGCCGTAGTTACGTTGTATGTCGGCGCCATTAGCTGATGTTATATCTGCATCTGAGCGACGAACGGATGTAACCGCGTATTTGTTGAATAGGTTATCAACATATAGCGTAGTTGACCATGCATCAGCCGTTAATTTAGCTGATATATTACTTAAGCTGTAACCTGGTAGTGTTTCACCGTTATCACGAAGCCCTACTCTTGAAAGTACATCGCTTTGCGCGGTTAAACCGTAGTTAATATCAAGCGTTTTGTCGTTAAACACGTCTGTTTGATAGTTTACACCCATCGAAAATTGGTTTTCAGGTGAACCAGGTAAACGGTCGCCGTCTTCTGCGCCACCGGTGCCATCGGCATTAAACAAAAATGGTGCGTCTGATGTTAGCTCTGCTTTTGTGTAGGCATAAGTTGCGTAAACTGAAAACGAGTCAGATAAAATGGCACGGGTAGATATTTCTACCCCTTTTGCGTTCGCGCTGCCTGCGTTTGAAAGGTACGGCAATTGTCCTACTTCGGTAGCACCTGAAATTTGTGCATCATCCCAATCTACGTTAAATAACGCGGCGTTAAAGTGTAGTTGGCTTCTAAACCATGTACTTTTGAATCCTAGCTCGTAGTTGGTTGTTGTATCTGCGTCATACAGCATTTCATCAGGGTTACCACAACCGGCTTGATTAGCTGGTAATGGATCAGGGCACGGAGCTAAACCATTTGAACCACCGATTCTAAAGCCTTCACTTACCGTTACATAACCCATAACTGAATCAGTAAATTGGTATTTAGCATTAAACTTAAATAAGTTGCCGTTATCGCTTGCTTCATTTTTTTCAAAATTTAGTGATATATCATTTGGTCCTGCACCATCAAATAGTGTATTAAATAATGGAAAGTCCACTGCAGATTCTGATTCTACATCGTATTTATATAAGCGTAGCCCAAGAGTAACATCAAGCTTATCAGTTACTTTATAGCCAACTTCACCAAATAATGCTGATTCAGTTATTTCTGTACGGTCTATAGAAAAGTATTCAAGTTCATCAGGACGAGATTGATCTGCACCAAAATTTTCAACTGCAAAGTCGCCAAAGCCTGGTGTAAACTCTTTACTTGAACCTTCGGTTTCAATTTTGTTGTAAAAGCCACCCACAATCCAGTTAAAGTCGCTGTCGCCTTGCGACACTAGGCGGATTTCTTGGGTGAAGGTATCTTCTTCGTCTATTTCACGGGTGAACGTTGAAAACGAAGGAAATTCTTCATAGCCGTAATCAAGACGAATAAGTAAGTCTGTTTGGTCGCGTTGGCCGTCGGCATCAAAGCTTGAAATACCGGTTGCCGATACTAGCTCTGCAAAACCTAGGTCGGCTTTTAGTTCAAGGCTTAGTAATTGATCTTTTTTCTCGCGAGGCTCTTCAAAGCGATAAGCCGATTCGTATTTACCTATTACATCGCTTAAGCCGTTGTTTGCATTAAGGCTGTTGTAATGAACAATCGAGCGGCCTTCGCTGTCTTGGTTTTGGTAAAAGTAGTTAAGCGTACCTTCAAACGATTCATTTGGTTTAAAGCGAACAGAAATACGACCTGTAGTGGTGGTTTCGCCGTTGGCGTCTTTTACATTTTTAAGGTTGTTATTAACTGCTGAGCTATCGCTCCAATCTGGATCTGGCAACGATACGCCTGGCTCGCGTACTACGTAACCATAATCGATAAAACCTGGATCTTCATATACGTTTAAGCTTGCACGAACTGCTAATTTATCTTCAATAATAGGAAGGTTAAATATAAAACCGCCTTCGCCACCTAAAGAGTCACTTTCTTTTGTTTGAAATAGGTCGCCGTATACTTCAAGCGATGTAAAATCAAGCTCAGGCTGTTTAAGCATGTAGCGGATTGCACCGCCCAATGTGCCTGCACCATAAAGCGTGCCTTGTGGCCCAATTAATACTTCAACACGCTCAATATCTACTAGGCGCATATCTACCGAAACTGGAATTTCGTTTATATAAGTAGATACCGTGCCGCCATCTGACGATGGACCAGACGAGTTTGTATTTAAACCACGAACAATAATAGGCGAGCCAGAGCGGCCACCTTGATCGGTAATTGTTAAACCAGGTACCCAGCGTGCTACATCCGCAAGCTCATTGATATTTTGATCTTTCATAATATCTGCATCAAGGGCTGTAATATTTAGCGGCGCATTCTGCACAGAGCCGCTGCGCCTTGTTGCTGTAACTTCGATTACTTCGAGTGATTTTTTTTTAGCTGCAACTTCTTCTTGAGCAAGTGCGGCATTAGGCAATAAAAATACGCTAGAAACAGCGCTCGAAATAGCCAAGGTTAACAAGCTTGGTTTAAACATAAAAAGTGATCCCCAGTTCAAATGTTTTACATTAGTAAATTAAGTTAAGCAGTTTATCAGGGAGTGAAGTAGCTTGGAATATTTAAATTGAATTTTAATTCACTTTTATAGAATAAATATGGTTGGTGTGTAGGGTTTTTATTTAGTTAATAGGCAATACAAGCAATAGCTTAGTGCTATTAGGTACAGTTAGGTTAAAAATCACACCCTTGTTTAAAGGTAAATAGTCATTCATTTTTTAAAGGTGGCTTTATGACGCGCTCGTTAAACAAATTATTACATTAAAATTGATAGTTTATAATGTCATTAGTTATGCTTTTATCAGCACTATTAAAGTGTGTTTTTATCCCCATTAAGAGTGGTAGTCGTATTTATAAGTAACTGTGTAAGTTATTGAGTGAGCGTGTTTGATTGCCGCTTCGTATACTCTTTTTTGTTTTGTCCGCACTTTTTTGTGCGTGTTTTTAAGGATTAACAATGAGCCAACTATTTTCGCCTTTATCACTTGGGCAAGTAACGTTAGATAACCGTATTATTATTGCACCAATGTGCCAGTACTCAGCAAATAATGGCGCTGCTAGCGATTGGCACACTATTCATTTGGGCCAATTGAGTTTGAGTGGTGCAGGATTGCTAATTTTAGAAGCAACAGCAGTAAACCCAGAAGGGCGTATTAGCTACGGCGATTTAGGGCTTTGGAATAACGAAACCCAGCAAGCCCTGGGCAAAAGCCTAAAAGCAGTAAGACAATATAGCCCTATGCCTATTGGTATTCAGTTGGCGCATGCTGGGCGCAAAGCATCAACTGAAAAACCATGGGACGGTGGCGATGCTATTGCACCTGATGACGTTAATGGCTGGCAAACCGTGGCACCTTCGGCAGTTGCGTACGACGCTAACAGCACAGTGCCAAAAGCAATGAGCCAAGACGACATAGATTCATTAATTAAAGATTTTATCAGTGCAGCTAAACGCGCTGATGAACTCGGCCTTGATTTAATCGAGCTTCATGGTGCGCACGGTTACCTGTTGCACCAGTTTTTGTCGCCACTTTCAAACAAGCGAGATGACAACTACGGTGGCAACCTAGAAAACAGAATGCGCTTATTGCTTGATGTGTTTAAAGCGGTAAGAGCGGTATTTCCTAGTGAAAAAGCGGTAGGTGTGCGTATTTCGGCAACCGATTGGGTTGAAGGCGGCTGGGATTTAGAACAATCAATAGTGCTTAGTAAAGTGCTTGATGAACTCGGCTGTGATTTTATTCATGTAAGTACGGCGGGCCTAAGCCCTGAGCAACAAATACCAGTAAAACCTAATTTTCAGGTACCGTTTGCAACAGCTATTAAAGAAGCGGTTAAAATGCCTGTTATAGCGGTGGGTTTAATTACACAGGCGCAACAAGCCGAAAACATTATTAGTGAGCAGCAAGCCGATGGTGTAGCGCTAGCGCGTGGCATTTTATATAACCCGCATTGGCCGTGGCATGCAGCTGCAGAGCTAGGCGCTACAGTAACTGCACCTAAACAGTATTTACGCTCAAGCCCATATGGGCAGCCATCACCAATAAAATAAAACGAAGCTTTTTGTAAAAACCCAACCCGCGTTTGCTGGTTGGGTTTTATTATTTTTATAAAGTAGAGACACACATGACCCAAACAGGCGTTTCAGCGCAACCACTTAGCAATACACTCGTTACTATTATTGCTTTGTGTTGCGGTCTTATTGTTGCCAATATTTACTACGCTCAACCTATTATTGAGTTGCTTGCCCCAGAAGTTGGATTAAGTGCGCACAGTGCTAGCCTTATCGTATCGCTTACACAAATAGGCTACGCTTTGGGGTTGTTTTTTTTAGTGCCATTAGCTGACTTAATTGAAAATAAGCGTTTAATGCTTATTACTTTAGCTGTGTCGTTTTTGAGTTTGGTGGGTACGGCACTTGCTGATTCACCTAATGTAATGCTTATTTTATGTTTAATGATAGGTATGAGCTCGGTTTCTGTTCAGGTGCTTATTCCGCTTGCTGCGCATTTATCGTCTGACGAGAAGCGCGGACAGGTTCTTGGCAATATTATGGCGGGTCTCTTGCTAGGTATTTTGCTGGCAAGACCTATATCGAGTTTAATAGCCGATCACTTTGGTTGGCGTGCTGTATTTTACTTTGCAGCAGGGTGTATGGTGTTTATTGCAGGCGTAATTTATTTTGCTATTCCAAGCAGGCAACCTACCCATAAAACAACGTATTTTAAGTTATTAAAATCGCTTAAACAGTTAATGATAAGCCAACCAGTGCTGCGCCAACGTTCACTTTTTCAAGCATTAATGTTTGCATCGTTCAGTTTATTTTGGACGAGCGTACCGGTTGTGCTTGCCCGTGAGTATGGTTTATCGCAATCAGAAATAGCATTGTTTGCATTAGTGGGTGCGGCAGGTGCTGTAGCTGCCCCCATTGTTGGTCGCTT
The DNA here is from genome assembly GCF_000238895.1 of Pseudoalteromonas sp. BSi20429. Classification (NCBI taxonomy): domain Bacteria; kingdom Pseudomonadati; phylum Pseudomonadota; class Gammaproteobacteria; order Alteromonadales; family Pseudoalteromonadaceae; genus Pseudoalteromonas; species Pseudoalteromonas sp. BSi20429. Next base: position 50,062 of record NZ_BADV01000024.1, read on the forward strand.
GGCAGATAAAGGCTATACACATCAGGTATCGTTACTGGCCAAAGTAATTGCAGCAGTGTGCTTTTTACCAAGCTTATTTGAGCTACCTTACGGCATTATAGTATTGGCATTAACCGGTGTGTTTATTGATTTTGCTGTGCAGGCCAATATGGTATTGGGTCAACGTGCAGTGTATGCACTAGAACCGCAAAGCCGTGCGCGTTTAAACGCTATTTACATGACTAGTATATTTGTAGGTGGCGCAGTAGGCTCGCTTATTGCCAGCCCATTATATGAAGCGGGCGGGTGGACAGGTATTGCTCTGGTCGCTACCGGCATGCCGCTTATTTCGTTGATTGGTTATTTGGTTACAACTAAAAAGCAAAGTAAGGCTGTGAGTTAAAAAATTACCGGATACAACATAATAAAGTCACCATGTTGCGTGGTGACTTTATTTAGCTTATTTAGGTTATTTAGATTATTTGGTAGTTAATTAAGTAGTCTGTTTTTTTGCGTTTGAAAACGAGCTACCAACAGATGCAATAATTACAAGTAAAATAGCGAGCCACTGCCATAAAGTAAGTAACTCACCCAGTATAATAAACCCTGCGAGCGAAGCTATTGCAGGCTCTAAACTCATCATTACGCTAAACCCTTGTGAAGGCATGTTACGCAGTGCAACCATTTCAAGTGTGTAAGGCAGTGCGCTTGATAAAATAGCAATACCAATACCCAGTGGGATAATTTCCCACGTAAACGCGGCGCTTTGCATAATGCCGCCGTAAGGTACTAGCACTATAGCGGCAACGGTCATACCCAATGCGACAGTGGCTCCACCAGAGCTTTGTGTGCCCGTTTTTTTACCAAATAATATATAACCTGCCCAACATGCACCGGCACCAAGCGCAAGCGCTACACCCAATGGATCAAGGCTGTCTTGGCCGCTCATATCAGGAAGCAGAAGCAAAATACCGGCAATAGCACAGGCAACCCAAAATAAGTCACGTTTGCGGCGTGATGAAAATAAGGCAACAGCAAGCGGGCCTGTAAATTCAAGCGCTACACCAATGCCTAGTGGAATGCGTTCAATGGCGTAATAAAACAAAATGTTCATGCCGCCTAAACTTAAACCATACACAATTATAGGAATACGATTACCAGAAGTAGGTAAGTGTTTCCAAGGTTTAAACACTAAGCAAAGTATAAAGGCAGAAAAACCAAGCCTAAGGGCAGTTGTACCTTCAGGGCCAACAATAGGAAAAAGCTGCTTTGCAAATGACGCGCCCGTTTGAATGGTCATCATTGCAAGCAGTACACACACGATAGCCAGTAAATAACTTTTTGAAGATGCTTGCATTTTTATCCTTGAGTTGAGTAACTCTATCAATTAGTTATGTAATGCAGGGAGTATAAAAGCTAAACCGGCCCGATATTAATGGCGGCATAGTATCTTTTTTTAAATTTATAGGTAAGTGTTTGCGACCAAAAATAGCGCAATTAAAAGTATATTAAATAGGGCAGGTAAATAAAGTAAGAGGTAAAGTTAGCAAACAGGCGTTTGCTAACTTTAATCAGTTGGTTAAAAGGCCTTAGTGGGCACTTTTATTAACTAAGCCATCAAGCGAGTAGAGGCCTCGTTTTTCATCATTTTTGCGTTTAATTTCTTCAAGTGCACGCGATTCTACAGCGTCAAATAAAGCATTAATTAAGCGGTTAAAATGTTTGTGCATTGCACTGCGCGCTGCATTTGCATCATGCGACTTTAGGGCTGTATAAATAGCGGTGTGTTCGTCCATAACGCACTCGTTATTGTTTTTACACACACTGCCATAGTCAGCAACAATTTGTGGATTTGTTAAACGTAAATCCCACAAGTTAGACACTGCAAATTCAAGTGCTTTATTGCGTGTTGCTCTAGCTATAATTTCGTGGAACTCACGGTCGGCTTGCTCAACATAAAGGCCTTTTTCCATGGCAATTAATGTTTTATTTAGTTGCTCTAGTTCTTCTTCTGTAATGCTTTGAGCAGCTAAAGCGGCAATTTCGCCTTCAATTAATGCGCGAGCTTGAGTAAGTTCAAATGCACTGATCTCTTTTGATTTTATAGATGCATTTTTTTGTTCTACTACGTAAACACCAGAGCCGGTTTTAACTTCAACTCGGCCACGTACTTCTAATGCGATAATAGCTTCTCTAATGGTAGGGCGACTTACATCAAACATTTCTGCAAGTTCACGTTCAGGTGGTAAACGACTCCCAGCAGAAAATTCGCCTTGATTTATTAAAGACTCAATTTTATCAACTATGCGCCAAAATAAGCGACGATTACCCATACTTTACCTTCATTACCTTAAGGAATAATGGCCTCTGGGGCCTAAAAGTCAAAACCAACTGTTAATACCAGAGGTTACCTCAAAATTCACTATTATGTCAAAATTCTAACGCGATGTTATGGTTAAAAACCACTATACACCAATGGTTGTATTATTGTATTACCAATTTAGTTTAAAATAATGCAATTGGCTAGCTTGATTGGTAATGTTTTTATGTGTTAGGTTAGTTTTAAGGTTATTGAATAATAAATATTGGTAATAAACCGAATTTGGTTTGTTAGTGTTAAGTTTGCTGTAGAAGTATTTGATTGCCCATGGATGGGGATCGCTATTTTTAAATGTGTTTGTAAAGTGTGTTTTGTAAAATGTGTAGTTGTACGGGAGCTATTTAAGCTTTCTTCTGGGCGTTAACTGTCGTTGGTTAACGCCCATATTTTATTTAATTAGTCGTTAGGGTACACAACGCCAAGCTGTTTGCGCGCTTCATCAAGTACGCTCATTACGTTACTGGCTAAAATATGTGTATTAACGGGTGACTCAAGAATATTTTGCTTCACTAACGCCATAAAATGTTCAACTTCGTATTTCATAAAGTGCTCATCAAACGGCTGGGATATAACCTCTACCTCACCATTATTAGCAATAAACTCCACCTTTTTGAGTTGCGATACGGCTTCTATACGTATGCGTCCAAGCTCGCCTTGTATTTCGGTTATGTTGTCGCCTTGCGATATTTTAGAGTAGCTAATAACGGCTTGTTTATCTGCGTAGTTTAGTAATACATCGCCCGCACCATCTACACCTGTATCAAGTAATACGCCACTGGCACTTACGCTTTGCGGCGCTCCCCAAAGTGCAATTAATAAATACAGTGGGTAAATCCCTAAATCAACTAAAGCACCATTAGCAAACTCGGGTAAAAACGTATTTGGACGCTCGCCATTTTTATATTTATCGTAACGCGATGAATATTGACTGTATTGCCCAATATATTTACGTGGTGTGCCAATTTTTACCATTGCCTGTTGCAGCCGTGCAAAGTTAGGCAAGTGAGTGGTCATCATGGCTTCCATGTAAAGGCGCTGATGTTTTTTTGCTGTAGCTATAATGCTTGCAAGCTCTTTAGAATTGGCTGCTGATGGTTTTTCGCCAAGGACATGTTTACCCGCTTCTAGGCACATAACGGCATATTGTTTGTGTAAGCTGTTAGGGGCGGCTATGTAGACAGCATCGACATTGCGATCTTGGCATACTTGCTCGATTGAGGTGAAAATTTTTGCTTGTGCATTTTGTGGGTGTTTGGCTAAAAATGCTTCGCCGCTTGATACTGCGCGCGAGCACACCCCATATAAATTAAAATCGTTTAACGTATTTGCAGCGGCTAACAGTGTGTCGCTAATAAAATTGGTGCCAACAATAACAAAGTTCATGCTCACTCCTTAGCTTAAATAAAAATAATAATAAGAGTGTTTAGTTTAACATTTTTTTAGTCCTATATGCTCGAGGAGAACATCCAAACCAGCGTTTAACATTAACACTTAGCGTTGCTTGTTCCTGATACCCTAAAAGCTCAGATATGGTTGATATTGTAAATTGGTTTTGCGCTAAATAGTGTGCAGCTAAAGCGCGACGAGTGGCATCTTTAAGTTTTACAAAGCTCGTATTATGTTTGATAAGTTCTCGATGCAGAGTACGCGGGTGCATACCCAGCGCAGCTGAAATAGTTTGGTTACTACATTGATAAATAGGAAGCATAGGCCTAATTAGTGCACTAACTTGGTTGGGCAATGGTTGTGTGTGTTCTTTGTTTTTTGCCAAGAAGCTTAGCGCCGCTTGTACTTTATTTAGTTCAGGGTGATCAAGCTCAAGAGTTAAATCACTTTTTGAGATTACAATACCAGCGCTGTTGCGATGCTCTATAACGTTACAACCAAAGTAAGTGTTATAGGCGCGAGTATTAGTACTTAATTTTTTTGGCAAAAATATATTAATTGGTTTGCAGCGGTTATTACTCAGTTTTTTAATAACAGCCAATGCTAAACCAATGGTTAGCTCAATCACTTGGTTAATGTTCGGTAATGGTTTTAAATTAATTTCGAATGATAAAAACAAGCTTTTATCATTCTCTAAAGGGTGCGAGTTTAAGCTAAGTGCAGGGCTGTGCAAGTGAAGGTATTTAATAACCCAATTAAGTGCATCACCTAAAGTAGTACTACTTTTGGCTGCTATTGCAATATGTCCTAAAATATCAAAATTTTGTCTACTTGCGAGCTTAAGGCCAAAACTAGAACAATTGAACTTACAAGCACAGTACTCTAATAGCTCAGCGTAATCTCGATAAGGTAAATATTGGTTATCGAGATTTTTAAAGTCAACGTTATTAATATTACAGCTTTGCATTATTTCATGCGGATCGCCGCCAAATTCGCTAATTAGCGTGTCTATACCTTGTAATGACGTGGCTCTGATTAGGCTGCTCATGGTTAACCTCAAATAAACGATGTCTAAAAATATCAAGTTTTGTTGAGTTTTTCTATGCACTATTACTGCAAAAGCCGTTTAAAACTTTTATTAAGGTGCATCATGAACAATACAACATTTGATTACATTGTGATTGGCGCAGGTAGTGGCGGCTGCGTTATGGCATCGCGATTGTCTGAGGATAAAAATGTAAGTGTGTGCTTAATTGAAGCTGGCGGCAGTGATGACAGTGTATTTGTGCAAATGCCAGCAGGCATAGCAGCGAGTGTGCCTTATGGCATAAATAGCTGGCATTACAATACGGTGCCACAAAAAGAGCTTAATAACCGATGTGGTTTTGTGCCGCGTGGCAAAGTATTGGGTGGGTCAAGCTCGACTAATGCAATGGTTTACATAAGAGGTAATAAGTACGATTACGACCAATGGGCGGCTAATGGCAATACGGGATGGGATTTTGATAGTTTACTCCCGTACTTTATTAAAGCTGAGAACAATAAAGCGTTTATAAATAATGAGCTGCACGGGACAAAGGGTCTGCTACATGTACAAGAGCTAAATAACCCAAGTGATGTAAACCAGTATTTTTTAAATGCCTGTGCTGAGCAGGGCGTTAATTTAAGCGACGATATAAATGGCAAAGAGCAAAGCGGCGCACGTCTATCGCAGGTAACTCAGCACAATGGCGAACGTTGTAGTGCAGCAAAAGCATATTTAACACCGCATTTAAACCGTCCAAATTTAACGGTATTAACCCATAGCCACGTTAATAAAATAAATATAACCAATAAGATAGCGCAAGGCGTGCAAATAGAGCGTAATAAAGAGGTTATTAATTTACGTGCTAAAAAAGAGGTAATACTTAGTGCAGGCGCTATTAATTCGCCGCAAATATTAATGCTTTCAGGTATTGGCCCAAAAGAGCAGTTAAGTGCACATAACATTAAGGTTCAGCACGTACTTGAAGGTGTTGGCGCTAATTTACAAGATCACTTAACGGTAGTGCCACTTTATAAATCAAAAACAAATAAAGGCACATTTGGTATAAGCCCGCTAGGCATTGCCAGCATTATAAAAGGCTGTGTTAACTGGTTTAGTAAACGAGAAGGGCGATTAACCAGTAACTTTGCAGAGTCGCACGCGTTTATTAAATTATTTGAAGGCTCGCCAGCGCCCGATGTGCAGCTAGAATTTGTAATTGGGCTGGTGGACGATCATAGTCGTAAATTACACACTGGGCATGGTTACAGTATACACAGCAGTATTATGCGCCCTAAAAGCCGAGGTACTATTACATTAGCTGATAACAACCCACGTAGTGCTCCACTTATTGACCCTAATTACTTAAGCCATCCAGATGATTTAACTGTAATGCTTGCAGGCCTTAGAAAAACACTCACTATTATGCAAAGCAAAGCTTTTGATAACATACGCGGTAAAATGCTCTATCCGCTTGATATAAATAATGATGATCAGCTAATTGAGTTTATACGCCAAACTGCAGATACCGAATATCACCCAGTCGGGACATGTAAAATGGGGCAGGACTCAATGGCAGTGGTGGATACTAATTTGCGAGTACACGGGGTAAGTAACTTACGCGTAGTCGATGCGTCGATTATGCCTACCATTATTACCGGCAACACAAATGCACCGGTAATTGCGATTGCTGAAAAAGCAGCTGATTTAATTAAACACGAAAAGGTGTAATTAAATAAACTGTAGTAGGGCTATTTATTAGCTATAAAACTCATTTAGCCATTGTTGCCAATCGCTTTCAAGATGTAGCATTTGCTGATGCTTTTTAGCGTTTAGATGCTTGGTTTCGTCCTCGCTTGCCATATAGGGTCCAACGCGGCAAAGGGGGCAATGGTTAGATGTTAAGTATGCAGGTTTGGTAAGACGTGAGCTTAATTCGCTAGTATGTGTATCAATACTTTTTGGGCTGAAAACGTAAGTTATGCCGCTGGTGTCTTTTACGTGTTTGTCGCGGTCAACATTACGAATTTTATAACCTTCAAAATGGCTAATATCAAATGGGATTTGGCCTAAATAATCAGCGTTTAAACCGTTATTTAAACTCCCTTCTATATTCCATTCTCGATAAGGTTTTACATCCTTTGAAGTTATGTAGCAGAGCATTGGGCCATTTTTATCAAGCGCGTATTCGTTAGCGTATTTAATAAATTGATGCAGCAAAGCGCGGTTTAATACGTTCATACTGGTTTGGCGCGTGTTGTTTTCAAACGCTTCACGGCCAACAAATGCAGGTATAAGCGGAAACTGAAAAATAACCACGTCAAAGCTGTGCTGGTTTTCACTTAGAGTTTGCCAACACGCGGGATTTGTTACATCAAAACTATTAAGTATCTCAACGTTATGGGCTTTTAAGTTGCTAAGTGCATTGTGCTGGTACTTTTGCTCAATAGTCGTTTGGTCATCGTAAGTGGATGCAACCAAAGCTTTTGGCGATAGATGAGTGTAAATAGCGTTCGAAAAAGATAAATCGCCATCGCCTACGGTGAGTATTCGCCATTGAGGATTTAAATACATATTTTATTTAGCGTTTATGTTTGTAGCAGTATTATTTATATCGCTATTTGTTTGTGAGTCTTTTGCTAGTAAACGATGAAACGCAAGTCTGGTTTTTAACCCTTCAATTGCGATTTGTTTAATAATAAGATTAAAGGTAATTAAAATGGCAAAGGCAATATGAATAGGGCCGTGAGTAAATCCTGCATCTGTATCGTACAGTGTTAAACCAAATAGCAAAAATAAGACGACTAAGAAAATTTCGAGTAATTGACTTGAATAAAAGCTTAAACGACCTTCGCTTTTATGATCTTTTTTAATGCGAATAGCACAAAAAAATGGGATCACTTTGATTTTAAATGCAGCGTTTTTTTCTACGTAGTTTTCGCCAAGTTCGTCGAGTTGTTGGCGTAGTTGGTCAATCATGGTGTGTCCTCAAATAGCAGTGCGCGGATATTACCTTATTACCACGCAATATTTAAGTTTACAGCTGCTATTTAGGGTAAATACTCATACCAATAGTAAGGATATGACACACAAACACAACAGAGGTAAGTACTACACGCATTTTTTGATAATCTTTATGATAGGTTTGCCATTGCGGCGTGGCTTTTTCAAATATAAGTACTAACCAAAAACTAGCACCTAGCCAAGCCAGTGCCCACTCTACAGGTAAAAATGATAAAAATGGAACTGGGATAACAGGTAATATCGCTTTAATTGCATTGCTATGGCTTTGCTCTCCGGCACGCCACAAGCTACCTGCCATAAATGCTAAAATGGCGATACTGTAAAAGGTAAAAAACTCTAAGTTAAGGCTATTACTGCCAAACATAAGTGGCCAACCCACACACCCTAAAAACGGGATTAAGCCTAAGTAACCTAGTTGTATGTGGTTAAAAAATTTTTCCATTACGGCGTGCCTTATATTTAATGACTTATTTGAAGCGCAGCTATTGTAGCAGTATTGCGATTAGCGATCTTAATAATTCGCCAGCGTTTACAATCCAAATAATGCTTACGATAACAGGGATTATATAGTTCAATCCAAAAAACCGATTGTTTTAATCTAAACAATCAATTTTATTTAATTATCCATTAGCCTTATTGTATTAACCAAGCCAACGCAGAAGGTCGTTTTAAACGAGAGCGTTGATTACTTTTTAAATACATTAAATATAGATGAGGAAATACCATGAGCACTTCATTAATCAATACTAAATTACAACCATTCAATGCAACCGCTTACCACAACGGTGACTTTGTAGAATTGTCTGAAAAAGATGTTCTAGGTAAATGGTCAATCTTCTTCTTTTACCCAGCAGACTTTACATTTGTATGTCCTACTGAACTTGGTGATGTTGCAGATTATTACGCACAACTTCAAGAAATGGGCGTAGAAGTTTACTCAGTATCTACTGACACTCACTTCACTCACAAAGCATGGCACGATACGTCAGACACAATTGGTAAAATTACTTACCCAATGATTGGCGACCCAACAGGGCGTATTACTCGTAGCTTTGGCGTAATGATTGAAGAAGAAGGCTTAGCACTTCGCGGTACATTTGTAATGAACCCAGAAGGCGAAATTAAAATTATCGAAACTCACGATTTAGGTATTGGCCGTAGCGCTAAAGAACTTGTTCGTAAAGTACAAGCTGCACAATACATTGCAACTCACGACGGTGAAGTTTGTCCTGCATCTTGGCAGCCAGGTGAAGACACACTTGCACCTTCACTAGACCTAGTTGGTAAAATCTAAGTATAGATTTATTCCTACTATAAGGGCAGGTAACTGCCCTTAAATCAACGAACATCCGTTTGTTGGTGCCTCCTATATATCAATATACTTGTTTAAGCACATGCATTATTTGGCATGGGAGGCTTGCTGTTTAAATTTTCCTAAAAGGGTTAAGCCATGTTAGATAACAACATAAAAAATCAATTAAAAAGCCATTTTGAATCGCTTACTCAACCTGTTGAGCTGCTTATTGCCTTGGATGACAGCAAAAAATCAGCAGAAGTAGAAAGCTTAGCGAACGATTTAGCCTCACTGAGCGATAAATTTACGGTAATGAACAACCCAGATACAAGCGCGCGTCGCCCGTCAATGGTTGTACATTCACCTATTAAAAACACTCATATTACGTTTGCAGGCGTACCTATGGGCCACGAATTCACAAGTTTAGTGTTAGCTCTTTTACATACTGGCGGACACGCAAGTAAAGCTAAAAGCGAAGACATTGAACAAATACAATCGCTTACTCAAGAACTTAACTTTGAAGTATATATAAGTTTAAGTTGCCAAACGTGCCCGCAAGTAGTGCAAGCACTTAATACTATGGCGGCGACAAACAGCAATATTAAAGCGACCATGATTGATGGCGCATTATTTCAAGACGAAGTAGAAGAGCGAAATATTTTAGCTGTACCGGCTGTATATTTAAATGGCGAACCATTTAGCCAAGGTGCACTAAGCCTTACCGACATACTCAATAAAGTAGATAGCAAAGGGGCACAGCGCCAAGCTCAATCGCTAAGTAAAAAAGATAAATTTGATGTACTTGTAATTGGTGGCGGGCCTGCGGGCGCATCGGCTGCGATTTACTCAGCACGAAAAGGGTTAAATACAGGTATTGTTGCCGACAGATTTGGTGGACAAGTTGCAGATACATTAGCAATAGAAAACTTTATTTCGATTAAGGCGACTGAAGGGCCAAAATTGGTTGCCCAGCTTGAAGAGCACGTTAAAGAATACGATGTAGATGTAATGCATAATCAGCGTGCAGCGGCACTTGGTTATAACAATGGCTACGAAATTACACTAGAAAATGGCGCAGTACTCAAAGCTAAGTCGCTCGTACTTGCCACTGGTGCACGTTGGCGCGAAATGAACGTACCAGGGGAGCAAGAATATCGCGGCCATGGTGTGGCATATTGCCCACATTGTGATGGCCCTTTATTTAAAGGAAAACCTGTTGCCGTAATTGGCGGTGGTAATTCAGGTATAGAAGCAGCAATCGATTTAGCTAATATTGTGCAAAGTGTTACGGTACTTGAGTTTGCAGACACACTACGTGCTGATGAAGTGCTTATTCGTAAAGCTAAAAGCATGGCTAATATTACCATTATCAAAAGTGCACAAACTACCGAAGTACTTGGTGATGGTAAAAAAGTAACTGGCTTAATGTACACAGATAGAGTGTCGGGAGAGAGTAAAGAGCTTGAACTTGCCGGTATATTTGTACAAATAGGCTTAATACCAAATACCGAATGGTTAAAAGACAGCGACCTTGAATTAAGCAAATTTGGTGAAATACTGATTGATGCTAAAGGCGCAACTTCACTACCAGGAATTTACGGCGCGGGGGATGCAACCAATACTCCGTTTAAACAAATTATTATTGCAATGGGCAGCGGTGCAACAGCAAGTTTAGGTGCATTTGATTATTTAATTCGTCACTCTGAAGAAGCTGATCAAAGCGCTGCTTAATGTAATTAGTAAAAACTCTCTTGATATAACAGCAAGGCTACACCCATAGCTGTTTGTTAACCCAAGCCGCCCTTCTCCAAAGGCGGCTTTTTTAATGCTTAAGAATTAGCACACGATTTAATCGCACCCACCACCAGAATCACCGCCGCTACAATTTGTATGAGAATGCGATGAGTTACTGCTAGAGGAAACTGATGAGTCACTGCCAGTATAAGCGGATGATCCACGTGATGGCTTAGCACTGATAAATGTAACTAACAGCAATACGCCTGATACGATAACTATTGTTATTGATGAGCTCCATTGCCCAGTGGAAACGCCTTTAAATACTGCAACAATAAGTACTGTTAGTAATATAGTTCTAATTATGTTTTTCATTTTATGTTCTTATTTTTTACCAGTGGCAGTGCAGTAAAAATTAGCTGATTTTTACGGTATGCTCAAGCGCATTAATAACCGCTTTTTCAAGTATGGGTAGTTTAAACGGTTTTGATATAAACATATCCATACCGGCTTGTTTGCAGGCAAGTTTGTCTTGTGATGAAGTATTAGCAGTTATAGCCACTATGTAGGTTTCTTCATGCGAGCAGATGTTTTCTGATCTAAGCTGCTTTGTTGCCTCAAATCCATCGAGTATGGGCATTATGCAGTCCATAAAAATAAGGTCATAATGCTTTTGGCGACATTTTAATACAGCATCTTGGCCATCAACTGCTGAGTCTGCTTTAATATTAAGCTTGCCTAAAGAGGCATGAAGTACTAACCGATTGATGTCGTTATCATCGACTACAAGCACTGATAGTTCACTGCCGTTGATATCTAACGTTGATTTAAGGCTTTCTTGTTTTTGTTCTGTCCCTTTCTCAATAGGAATATTTACTAAAAACGTAGTGCCTTTATTAGGTGTACTTTTTACCTTTATTTTTCCGCCCATATATTCAACAAGCTCTTTTACTATTGCAAGGCCAAGGCCTGTTCCACCTTTTGAATTCTTAGCATCTACTTCTTGAGAAAAAGGAGAAAACAGTGATTCTAAAAAGTTTTTACTCATTCCTCGGCCTGTATCAGACACTTCAATATTTAAACTTAGCTTATTTTTTATTTTAGAAAGGCTGGTGTTTAATGTAACTGAACCATTTTCAGTAAATTTAAGTGCATTACTCAGTAAATTAGAAGCAATCTGGCTAAGGCGTGTGTTGTCGCTAAACGCCCAGCAGTTGTCATCAATTGTATTATTTACTTGTAGCGTTACATGCGTGTTTTTAAATAGAGGTGTATACAAAGAAGTTAAATCGGTAAAAATTGTTTTTAGTAAAAAGTCAGTAGGTTCAAGCTTTAGCTCACCATGATTAATTTTAGAAAAATCGAGCACTTCGTTAATAATACTAAGTAAAATATCGGCGCTTCTAAGTCCTATTTTAATTTTTTCAGCGCGAACTTCTTCACTGTGTTCATCAACTAATGTGGTTAGCATACCTGTAATGCCATTCAGTGGGGTTCTTAATTCGTGGCTGATTTTAGCAAATAGCATGCTTCTGTCTTCAAGTAGGCGCTCTGCTTGAGCTTGCTTTTGTTTAAGCTCTTCTCGGAGCATTACTGACTCGGTTACATCTTGGCAGGTGCCAAATAATCGGACACATCGGCCTTCATCAAATTCGGCCTCACCAAAGGTAGCCACCCATAAATGTTTATTTTTAGCGGTTACTATTTCTAGTTCTAGATTCCATTTTTTGCCTTTTTCTATGGCTAATTCTACCGCGCGAGTAATGCCTTCACGACTTGGACCTTCTTTATAAAACTCGACTGCAGAATTCATTTGCGGTTGAAATTGTTCATCCACCTCATGTATGAGGTATGTTTGTTCGCTCCAGGTAATTTTATCGGAGATTAGATCAACCTCCCACGTACCTATATTTGCAACGTGTTCTAACTTTAATAAAGTATTACTATTTTTTATGAGTTGTTCTTTAGCTTGGGTGCGAGCAAATTCCGAACCAAGCCATTGTGCAAATAACTCAATATAATCATAGGCTGCATCATTAAAAGCTGGAGAGCTGTTTATGGATGAAAAGTTAACGGTACCAAATATTTTTTCACCAATTTTTATTGGCGCGCCAATATAAGACTCTAACTGAAAGTTTATATAACAGGGGTGGTTTGCAATTGCGCTTTGAGATGCTTTATGAAAGGCAAGTGCAGAGCCTGCAGCGAGCGTATGTACGCAATAGGTGCCTTGTAATTCAAACACGGTACCGGGTAAAAGTGAGTTGTCAGGGGTTTTGGCATATAAAACGGTGTAGCTGTTTTCATCTACTTTACTAATAATACCTAGCTCAAGGTCAAATACTTCTAACCCAAACACTAAGAGCTTATTAATTTTATTTTCAAAATCAAGAGATTGATTAGAAACTATATCGTGAAAACATCGTAAAAAATTCAAAAGAAAACACCCCGTAAGCTTTTGTTCAATTTATATAATACATAGGCCAATTAGGGCATTGGTATTAGTTTAAAATCCAGTTTAGCAGTTTTAATTACTAATAACTAAAATTGATACGTATTAAATTTTATAACCTTATGTTTTTATGAACTAAGTTAGTGGTTTATTAATAGTAGTAGGGCCTGTTGACCTTTCAGGATTAAAAATTGTCCCTAGGCAGAACCCAAAGGGCAGCGCATGTTTGGCATTTATGCTGCGTTATCGCCTATTTATGGGGAATAACTACACTACATAGGCTCTGCCTTGCCTAAATACCAAGCAGTCTGCTGCAAATTTAACCTCGAAAGATAAACAGGCCCTTGTATATAGCGCAGCATGCCGCCGAGCATATAATACTCAGCGGTATACTTTTAATACGTTGAATTTGGGGTATATTGCGGGTTGATATCGCCGCCTACTTCCTCTGGGTCAACATCGTTAATAAGCAGTGTTTCACGTACAGCTTCAATGTGATCAAGTACGCTTTGGTAGCGCTCGCCATATTCATACTTTGTCACCTCAATCGCTTTAGGCATGTAAGTAAAAGCTATTTTTAGGGCGTGGAGTGCTTCTTCGTTTATTTTTTCGCTCATAATATTCTCTTATGTGTAGGCTATAGTTAACCTGAGTTCTGGATAATAAATCTATCTCAAGCAGCTATTTTTAGCGCTAACTGCGTTGAATTTCCTTGCAATAGACCAGCTATTGACGCGTAAATTCGCCTTGTTTTCACCAAAAATTTCTAGCTAGAGAGAAACAGACTTAAATATCGTTATTATTTATAGTGTTTTTAAATCTCTTAACCAGAATTCAGGTTAGTTAGTAAAATAACACCAAATACGATTCGGTAAAGACCAAAACTAACAAAAGTGAAATTTTCTAGAAAGCGTATGAATAGTTTAATAGTAAAATAAGCGACTATAAAAGATGTTAAAAAGCCAACTGCAAGGGCAGTTAGGTCATCTAAGCTAAACTGTTGGTAATGTTTAAGTAAGTCGTACCCTGAGGCTGCTGCAAGTACAGGTAAACCAAGTAAAAATGAAAATTCAGCGCTGGCTTTTCGGTTTAAACCACACAACATGGCACCAACAATAGAACTTCCAGCACGACTAGTCCCTGGAATTAACGCAAATACTTGTGCTACGCCAATCCAAAGAGCTTGTTTATAAGTAACTTGGGTTACATCGGTAGTTGTGCAGTGAGTCTCTTTATAACTGCGCTCTAATAGTAAAAAAATCACACCGCCTACAATAAACATAACACCTACTACTGGTACGCTAAACAGTGTTTTTATTACATCACTAAATATAAAACCAATAATACCCAAAGGAATAAATGCAATGGCAACTTTCACCCATAAATTGAAATGTTTAGGGCTAAACTTGTCTTTATAGTTGGCTAGTACCGCTAAAATGGCGGCAAGCTGGATAATTACTTCGAAGGCGAGGTTAGCATCTGTTGATTCAATGCCTAACCACTTTGACGCTACAATTAAGTGCCCAGTTGATGATATGGGTAAAAATTCTGTTATACCTTCAATAATACCTAAAATAATCGCGTTAATTATATCCACGGTTTATTGCTTCCTGAAAAATTAAAAAGCCCGAACTCGGCTTAACTGAAATGACGCATTACTGCGTACCTAAATTGCGAGGCGTAGCATAAAAGCTCTTAAGGTAAACCAACAGTGTTTTTAGACTTAATTTGTTTAATAAATTGCATTAAGTATTAAATGCACAATATAATAGCAATTGTTATCATTTGCATGTGCTGTTTTGTATATGTTTGGGCAAATTTATTGAGCGAATAATGAATAATAAAAAAACGTTTACAGCTACACGGCGAAGGCACTTAATTGCGTGTGTATTAGCGCTAGTTACTGCGGTAATAATGATTCCGGGTATGACAACCTATTTACCGTTTCAAATGAATGAACAAATATTACTGCCTATTTTACTCTTTCCTATTATTTGGACTGCGTTGTTTATTTATGCGTATTTGGCGCAAAAAGCATGGCAACCTTTTGTAGTAATGATTGCATTGTGTGTATTACATGGTTTATTGAGTTTTTGGGCGTTAACGCAGGGGCAGGGATGAAGTCGATTACTTTAAAAAAGCTATTTTTATTACATAGTTGGGTAGGAATTATTACTGCGGTACTGCTATTTATTGTTGCATTTAGCGGCGCATTAGCGGTGCTGTCTCGCCCAGAGTTAAAAATATGGGCTAATCCAGAACTACAATCTAGCCAACACGTTGCCAGCGCGCAAATTAGCCGACTAGTAAACGAATACCATAAAAAAGTACCTAGTGAATTTGGCGAAAACATTCATGTGTTTTTACCAAGTGGGCATAACTTTCATTTATTAACGTTGGTATTTGAATCTCACCATGGGGATGAAAATTACGACCAAGAGGTAGCCAGAGTATTTCAGTTTCATCCCGATACGTTAGCGCTGGAAAATACTTACTATGGGCCTAGTAAAGAGTTTTACGCTAATAAAAAAACGGATGCGCCAACTTATATAGGTGAGTTTCATGCAGATTTGCATTTAGGGCGACCAATTGGGTTAATACTCACTGGTTTTTTAGGTTTAACGCTTTTAGTAAGTGCAGTGACAGGCTTGTTTATTCATCGCAAATTGATAAAAGAGCTCTTTACGTTTAGGCGAGATAAAGAGTTAGATATTGCAGTAAGCGATGCTCATAAGGTTATAGGTATTTGGGGCAGCGTATTTAATATTGTGATTGGTTTTACAGGATCATTTTTAGGGCTCGCGACCATTATTTTACTACCAGCAGCTGCGTTTGTGAGCTTTGGTGGCGATCAAGATAAGTTAATAGAAACGTTTACCGCTATTCCTGAGCCTGTAGTTAGCCACATTAAGCAACCTACAAAAATAGACACTATTTTAGAGCATGCTCATAGTCGTTACCCTGAAGCAATAATTAGGGATGTCACAATAATGGCGCATAACGATGCGAATGCGCAGGTATATTTGCGTTTGTTAGGTGGCGAGGCTGTTGCTTCTCAGTTACTGCATTATCAGGGCAATGGTGAGTTTGTGCAGTCGATGAGTAGTTTTGGTGATATTTCAGGTGTTTCGATAAAAGTAATTGAGTTGATGTTTCCGCTGCACTTTGGGAACTTTGCAGGAGTGTTTGTAAAATTACTTTGGGTATTGCTTGGCTTAAGTACTGCGCTTTTACCTATTTCGGGCATGATGATGTGGCTAACAAAGCGCACACGTGGCAGTAGCCCTTCACTGAGTATGCAGGCATATGCACGCTGGAATCGTTTTATTATTGGCAGTTGTGGCGGTTTGGTATTAGCAAGCTTTGTGCTATTTCCTGTGCAAGTTTTACTTAATTATAGCGTTGTTGGTGTGGCGCAAAATAGCTTTTTTGGACCCGTGTTCTTTTATACGTGGTTGGCATGGTTACTATTAAGTGTATTGCCCATAGGTTATAAAAACTACTTTAAGCTGACTCTTTTACTATGCGGCGCTTCGCTTGCTTTGGTGCTGCCACTTAATATTTTACTTGGCGTTAGCAATGTTATTAACCTTAATAGCTCGCTTGTCGCGGTAGTAGATATAAGCTTTATGGTGGTGGGTATCGTGTGTATGTTTGTTGCCTTAAAAATAAAAAACACACAAAAATTAAAAATTGAGGTACAACCCGCATGAACGAGCTACTAATTACAATTGCGATGGTGAGTTTACTACTCATGATGCTCAACCTACGAAAAAACACACTTACATTAGCGACTAAAACATTTTTAAGTGCACTGCTATTTGGTTTAGCGCTGATATGTTTTATGAGTGTTTACGGTATTTTAGGCGGTGCAATATGCACCGTTGTGGGAGCTATGTTAGCTGGTTTACTAACCGCAGTTATTGCGGGTAAAGCACCGCAATTATTAGGTTAAATAATGCAGTTATTTAGCTAAAAAGGCCTTAGCAGTATCAACTCCCATGTTGTAACCACTATTAAGTATTTCAAACTTTTTAGTGGTACGCCCAACTTTAAAATTAGCCGGTGGTGCAATGATATTGATTTTGCAGTCACTAGGGCGTGTTGATAAATTAAAGCCGGGTACGCATCGCGAAATTCACTGTTTTCTGGTAAGGTTTAGTATTACAAGGCTTTGTTAATAATAAAGAATAATTACTTATGTTTGATCCTAGCGTAACCATTTTTGAAAGCACACAGAATCAGCTTGCAGAAAGTCCTCTTTGGCACCCTATGCTGAATACTTTTTTTTGGGTCGACATAA
This sequence comes from Pseudoalteromonas sp. BSi20429, assembly GCF_000238895.1. NCBI lineage: Bacteria > Pseudomonadati > Pseudomonadota > Gammaproteobacteria > Alteromonadales > Pseudoalteromonadaceae > Pseudoalteromonas > Pseudoalteromonas sp. BSi20429. The sequence goes on from NZ_BADV01000024.1 coordinate 67,638, forward strand.
ATAAAAAATTACTTTTAAGCAAAAAAATACACAGCGAAAGCCAACTAAAAACAGTTAATATGCCCGATACACTCAGTGCAATAGCGTGGATTGATGAGCAGCACTTGTTGCTAGGTACAAGTACTGGTTTATACAAATACCATATTAATTCGTGCACTCGCCACCTTATTCTTAATATTGAAAATACGCAACTAAATAGGCGTTCAAACGACGGCCGCGCTGATCCATGGGGTGGTTTTTGGTTAAGTACAATGGACGTAAATGCTAAAAAGGGTGACGGTAAAATATACCGTTATTATAAACACCAGCTTAAAGTCGTTGTAAGTAACTTGAGTATCCCAAATGGATTGTGCTTTGATAAGCCACGTTTACGCGGTTATTACTGCGACTCTTTAACGAGTTGTATTTATGTATTAGATTTGGATGAGCAAACTGGCGAACCTTGCTCTGAGCCACGTGTTTTTTATCAATTTAATAATACTGATGTTGACCCCGATGGCTGCGTAACCGACCAATTAGGTAATTTGTGGCTAGCTGTGTGGGGAATGGGGTGTGTTATGTGTTTATCCCCAGGCGGTGAGCTAATTAAAACAATAAAGCTTTGTGCAATAAAACCGACGTGCACTGCATTTGGTGGTGAAAATGCTGAATTGTTACTGGTGACATCGGCATTTGATGAATCGATTAATAATACTGTTAGTGAACAAGGCGCTGTATTTGAAATCTCAGGCATAAAAAACGGGCAGTTTGAGCCGCCCGTTTTACTGTAATTTATTATACACAGTGCTTGTTTTAAAGTGATGGTTAGCTTTTAGGCTTAACCCACATAACACCCACTTCTTTTTTGGTTACTAAAACCTCAGTACCGGCGCTAATTGGTTGCTCACTTTTGAGTTTCCAGCTAATACCTGAATATTGATGTGTAGTTAACCCTTGTTCTGTTACATCGCTAGTAAGTACAAAAGTAAGTTCAGCAAAATCACTATTCACTTGCTTTTTATCTACGCGATTTTGCATTTGTTTTAATGGTTTCCAAAGTACAACGGCCAAACCTGCTGTTACAACTGCATTACTCCAAAGGGCTGTTGCTAATGAGTCAGGTAAAATACCAAAACTCATTAATAATCCTGTAAGGAATAACGATAATCCAAAAAACAACAAAATAAATGTAGAAAGGCCAAGTACTGCTACTTCTATTATTAAAGCAACAATACCAAGTACCATAAGTGTTTGCGGTAAATTTTGCGTAATAAAATCCATACAAACCTCTTTATTTAGTTATTAACCCAAATGCTTTTTATTTAAGCTATTAATGATTGCCATACCTTGGGCAACCATTGAGCTTGCATCTGTCGCGTTGTCTGGCAGTAATACAATTGATGATTCACGAGCAATCGCTTCTTTAGCCGCGATTGCTTTAGTTGCTAAATCTAACTGAATTGCTTTTTGACCTTGCTCTGTATCTGCAGCTTCACCTATTTTAATAAGTGCATTTGCTTGTGCTTCTGCAACCGTAGTAATAGCTGTTGCTTCACCTTCAGCGCGTAAAATTTGCTCGGCTTTGTCGGCTTCAGCAGCAAGTACTTGTGCTTGTTTTTTACCTTCAGCAACGTTGATATTTGCTTGGCGATCACCTTCTGACTCTAAAATTTGAGCTCGTTTAACACGCTCAGCTTTCATTTGTGCTTCCATTGCTTCCATAATAGAGTTAGGCGGCACAATATCTTTAATTTCGTAGCGAAGTACTTGAATACCCCAAGGCTCAGATGCCTGGTTTATAGCTGCAACAATGTTGGTATTAAGTAAATCACGCTCTTCAAATGTTTTATCAAGCTCCATTTTACCTAATTCTGAACGCATTGTTGTTTGTGAAAGTTGTACAACTGCAAACGTATAGTCGTCAACGCCATACGTTGCTTTGTACGGGTCTAGTACTCTAAAGTACAGTACGCCATCAACTATAAGTGAGATGTTATCTTTAGTGATAGCTGACTGCGATGGTACATCTTGAGCTTGTTCTTTTAAGCTACGATCAGCCGAGATTCTATCAATAAATGGAATAATAAAGTTAAGGCCGGCTTCTTTAGTTGATTGGTATTTACCAAAACGTTCGATTAACCAGGCGCGGTTTTGTGGTACAAATTTAACGCTACTTTTTAAAAGCACGATAACAAAAACAAGTAAAAAAGCCTCAACAGTAAAAACCATATCGAGAATTTGTGTGACTGGATCCATTTAAACATTCCTTATAATAATTAAACGCTGAGTGGTTGTATTGTTTATAATTTCAGCGTGTATAGATTATCACTACAGCGAACTTTTAACCACTAAAACTCACTGTAACGCGCCGACTTAGTCGGTTTTTTTAAAACTGGCTATTTTATTTCTGCCTGCTTCTTTTGCGTTATAAAGGGCTATGTCGGCGTTAGTTATAACTTCTTTAGGTGTTGTTTTTTGATTGGGTATAAGGCTATAAAATCCGATACTCAAAGTGAGGTAATTACTAGCACTTGAAAAATTATGTTCAATTGCGAGTTCTGCGATTTTTTCCTGAATAAGAACAGCAAACCTTTGACAATGATCTGTGTCGACTGCAGGTAAAATTATCGCAAATTCTTCACCACCGAAACGAGCGGCTAAATCACCTTCACGTTTACAAAGATCATGCAGCGCTTTGGCAACTTGTTTTAACACTTCGTCACCTAGCTGATGCCCATAGTTATCGTTATAACGCTTAAAAAAATCAATATCACACATTATTAAACTAGTGGGTTCTTTATTACGTGCGCCGCGCTTAATTTCGCATTTTAAAGTTTGATCAAAACAGCGTCGGTTAGCAATGTTTGTAAGGCCATCAGTATTAACTTGTTTGTTAAGTTTATGATTGGCATTAATGAGTTGCTGCTGAGCTTGTTGTAGCTCTTGCTTGTAATTTAAATTTTTGAAAGCATTAGCAAGCATTTCACCTACTAACCTTAAGCGAATAAGGTCTAAATCAGTCCAGTTTCGCTTTTGAACAACGCAATCACAGCCTATAAAGCCAACGAGCTCTTTGTCATAACGTAGACCAATGCAAAGTACTGATTTTATTTTTTGTCGCTGGAAAATTGTTTTTTCGCTCATTGCTTGAATGGGTAACGACGTTACATCGTTAACTCTAAATAAGTGAGTACGTGCCATCAAACTAAAAAAGTAGGGGAGATCGCTTTTCGGAAGGTTTTGTAAGTCCTCTTTAAATGCTTGTATATCATTATTGACCCATTCGTGGGTGTTATTTATGGTTTTACCATCCTCGGCAAACTTAAAAAGATAACTTCTATCTGCGTGGCAAACGGTACCAATAGCTTTTAATGCGTAGTTGATATGCTTATCAACGTCGTCGTTTTGAATATCAATTAAGTCAGTTGATATGTTCGAAATAATATTATCAAAATCATATTGTTCATCTACATTATTATTCAATACATCGATTATAATAATGGAGCTTGAGTTAGGTAATTTTGCAAATTTTACATTGAGTAGCAATTTAGATACCTGTTTTGATAAAACAAACTGGCATTGGTTATTTGCAGTGAAATAATTAAAGAATAGCTCCTCGACTAATAGTTCTTTTTTACTGTGATGATTGGTTAAAGTGATGTGTGAAAAATCAATTTTATTAAAATGTGATTTATTTCTTAAGCCAAACAAGTCCTGTGCTTGGCTGTTAACTTTAAATATATTTTCATTGGCATCATAAAGTAATACACAAAACGGCAGTAACTCCAAGTTTCGCCATATTTCATTTGATAGGTTATTACTCACTCAACTCTCCATGTGTTTAAGCCACAATTAAATTGTTATCTATTGTATTTTTATTGTTTTTACTTGGGCGTGTTAATCGTCCTTAGATCGAGCTCAAAAGGCAGCGCATGTTTGGTATTTATGCTGCGTTATCGCCTATTTATGGGGAATAGCCACACTACATAGGCTCTGCCTTGCCTAAAAAACAAAAATACTGGTGTAAATTCAACCACCGAAGTTCAACAAGCCCTACTAATTATTAGCACATTTTTTTTGATTTACTAAGTTTTTAGTGCGTTTGAGGGCAGTACGTATTATAATTGATACTGTATATCATTACCCTTTTCTACTCTAAGCCATCTTTGGTTTATTTGCACTTTAAGTATAGGTTATTCAAGCATTTCATGACAGAAATCACTACACACCAAGCTTCTCGTCGTCGGTTACTTATTGCGCTAGCAATTACGTGTTCGTTTATGGTAATTCAGGTTATAGGTGCTTATTATTCTAATTCGCTTGCTGTACTTGCCGATGCGGGGCATTTGTTTGTTCACAATAGCTCGTTATTCATCGCACTGATTGCATCAAGTCTCGCTATTCATTTTGCTAAAACCTATAACGATGGTCATCAAAGAGCCGAGCTTTTGGGTGGTCTGGTGAACGGATTTTTATACCTAGCAATCAGTTTAATTATTTTGTATGAAGGTGGTGAGCGCTATATACACCAGCATGAAGGAAATGAGCTGGCTATTAATAGTTATTTAATGTCGGTTATTGCTGCTATTGGTTTTTTGTTTCATGGTGCTGCTGCATGGGTTTTATATAAAGGCCGCAAAGCGAGTATTAATGTTTACGCGGTATTTTTACATTCATTCTTTGATTTGATTTCTACCGTATCGACATTTGTGGCTGGTATTCTTATATATTTTACGGGCTGGGTTGTTATCGATATTTTATCGAGCATGTTAATCGCCTCTTTCGTGTTGTTTACCGGTGTTAAGGTCATTATTAGTTGTATAAAAGGTTTACGCTTAAATAAGGCCAAACTTCCTAAAGTTGCAGATATTGAAAGTGAGATTACAGATATGGAGCATGTTCACAATGTCCATAACGTCACTGTAACGCGTAAATATAAGGGTGTAGTAGTCGGGGCGCACGTTGTACTTAAAGAGCATTGTACTATTGAAAAACACGATGAAGCATGTCGTATGAAGGTAGAACAACTGTTAGCTGAAAAATTTAATGTACGCAATAGTGTATTACAAATAGAAAGCCACGAATGCCATCACATCCATTAGTAGCATTTAATTAATATAAAAGCGTGTAATAATGATTAGCACGCTTTTAATGTTTTAAATCAAATCAAATCAAATCAATGATATTGCTAAAACAATCGCTTTTACGTAAGTCTTTAGCATCCATTGGCCTTGCAAAGTAATAACCTTGCAGTACAGTACACCCAACCTCGGCTAAAAAGATCATCTGTTCGCGCGTTTCTACTCCTTCTGCAATACAGTAAAGATCTAGGTTTTCGGCCAATGAAAGAATGGTCTTAATAATTGACTCATCCCCTTTATCTATACCAATACTGTTTACAAAGCTTTGATCTATTTTAATAACATTAATAGGAAATTGGCTCAAGTAGGTGAGTGACGAGTAACCAGTACCAAAATCATCAAGTAGTAATTTAAACCCAGCAGCTTTTAAGTTTTGTAGCTGCTTGGCTGCTTTGAGTTTATCTTCTAGTAAAATACTCTCTGTTATTTCAAGTCTTAATTGTCTTGGATGAACTTGAGAGTCCGCTAATATGGACATTAACCGTTGGGTTATGTTTGTTTTTAAAATGTGTTTAGGAGATAAGTTTAAAGATATATAAAACAATGGGTTTGCGCTGAGTATAGGTGCAATTTCAATAAGAGCTCGTTGCAATGCTTGCTCAGTAAGGAGTTCTATTAAACCGGTTTCTTCTGCTACCGGTATAAAAAGTGCTGGCGATACCAACTGTCCTTGATTTTTCCAGCGCATGAGTAACTCCACGCCATTTATTGTTTTTTCTTGTATGTCGATAATGGGCTGATAGTGATTAAAAAATCGGTTGTCTTTTACTGCATCTTTTAAATCATTTTCGAGCAGTAACTTTTGTTTTATCAGCTCATTCATTTCATCGCTAAAAAACTTAAAGTCGTTTCTCCCGCCTTGTTTAGCGTGCATCATCGCAACATCGGCATTACGGATAAGTATATCGGTGGTTACAGCATCGAATGGGTATAAAGCGACGCCAATACTGGCTGAAATATTAATAGAGAAGTCTTCAATAATTACTTTATTAGCTAACTCATTACTAATTTTTCTTACTGTATCTCGAAGAGACTGAAGCGATTTTATATTTTGAATCAGCACTAAAAATTCATCACCACTTTGGCGGCCAAGTTTTGCGTTTACGCCAAGCATACCGTTCACTCTTTGTGTAATATTACATAAGAGCTTATCGCCAACTGCGTGGCCAAAAGAGTCATTAACAGGTTTAAACTTATCTAAATCAATAAATAATAACGCGCATTGTGTATTACTTTCATTGGCATGTTTAATCGCTTTTTCAATGTTTTGATACATTAAACTACGATTTGGGAGATGTGTTAGAGGATCAAAATTAGCCAAATAGCGCAGTTCGTTTTCTGCACGTTTTTGCTCAGTTAAATCTGTAATAACAACCACGTAGTAGCTTGCAGTATCTTTTGTTACGGCTGTGGCGCTTATATGTACTGGATGTTCGTTACTCTTTGCTGTTTTTATATAAGCATCACTTTGCCAGTTTTCTGTAGCTTTTAATTTTTTTAAAATATTTGCAAACTCTCTACACTTATCTTTACCAATGGCCCTAATAAATAATTTTGGGCTAATTTTAGTGGCCGCTTGTTCATTTGAAAACGTTTCAATAAAACTGTTGTTCGCAGAAAATGGCATTAAATGCTTATCGAGTATAAGTAACCAGTCGTTTATTTGGCTAAACGCTTCACCTAGAATTTTTGCTTGTTGCTCATTAGCCCGTTGCTCAGTGATATTGGTATATATGCCAGAAACATATAGCGGCTCATTTGTTTGAGGATCGTATATAACTTGTCCTGTATCTTGATACCATAACCAATGCCCATTTTTATGCTGTAGACGATAAGTTGCTTGCCAGTTTTGTTGTTTTTTGTACTTGAAGTAGTTTTCCCATTGGTTTTCAAAACGACGTCGGTCATCTGGGTGTATTAGTGCTAAAAATTGATCTATATGCACGCGTACAGGCAAGCCTGTATAGCCTAATTCACTTCCTCTGAGCGTACTTACGGAAGCATCTTTAAAATTATAATCCCACACGCCACTTTTGTTATTTTTAAGCGCGAGTTCTGTTTGCTTTTGCGAATGAATAGTCGCTCTATGGGCTTGTTCAATTGCAACTTGGCGGCTGCGGTATTGCCAAAAAATGAAAAACAACACGGCAATTATTAAAACTACATAGGCGACAATAGCAAAGGGCGACTTCCATGGTGCGTAGGCCACGTTGATATTAAGTGTTGCAGGTTCGCTTGTAACAATACCATCGCGATTATGTGCTGATATTTTTAGCGAATAACTACCGGGTTGAAGTTTTGTGAAAAACACTTGGTTAGATTGTAAGTCTTCATATGTAAGGGACGTTGGCCCTGAAAGAATTACCTTATAATACGCTTTGTCTATATTGGGGTAAGAAAAGTTAGAAAAACTAACTGTAAGGCCCATGTCTTCATAACTGAGATCAAGTGGTTGGCTAAGGTATTTATGAGGGTAATAATCGAGCTCTTTGGTAAAAAGGTTTATATCGGTAATCGCTACATTATTTTTTTTAAATAATTCTTTTTCATCAAAGTCTAAGGGGTCAAAAAGTAGGGCGCCCGCATTACTACCAAATATAAGCCTGCCATCGTTTAATGTTGTTGCTGCTATAGGAGTAAATTGGTTTATATTCAACCCGTCTTTTACTGAATAACTCACCACATTGAGTGTATCTAGGTTTATTTGATATAAACCATTGTCGGTACTTGCCCATAAAAAACCATTTTCATCAGGAAGTAACGAATAGATAGAGTCAGTATTAAATGAATTTTTTAATCCTATGTAGTGTTTTCTCTCATAAGTAACTGGGTCAACACCAAGCAAGCCTTCCTGGGTGGTTGCCAACCATAAAATATTTCGTTTTGAGTCTAAGTAAAAGTTTTCTACAGTGTAAAAAATATCTTCTTTAGGATTAAAAGACTGGAATATAGTCGTTAAAGTTTTCGTTTTTTCTTTGTACCTAAAAAAACTTTTTGATGTGCCAAGTACAAACTCTTCAGGATGTGTGTCGAGGGGTTTATAAAAAGCATAAGAAAATAAAGGGTCAACTTGCTCTTTGAGTCCTTTAATAATTCTTGTCTTTCCGGTTGTTTCATTAAAAACATAAAAGTTATCATCAGACATAAATGCATATTTATTTGCATCAACTTGGGCAAAACCAAATAAGTTGAGCTGGTTAATTACATTATTGTCTGTGTCTTTATTTTCAATAACTTTACCCGTTTGCTTATCGAAAAGTTTAAAACCATCATAAGTAACAAGCCAAAGAAATTGATCGTTTCCAATTGAAGACGCAAAAATATCAAATACCGCAGATGCTCCGTATATTGCTTTTGAGTCGGTCGAGCTTAAATATACTTCACTTTTATTTGTTGCTTTGTCGTAGCGCGCAATTCCATCTTCTGTTCCTAGCCATATAATATTATTTTTATCTTGGTAGGTGGCATGAACAGTATTGTTACCGGGTAAAAAAATGTGTTTAAACCGTCGGGTTTTAATTGGCCAGGTAAACACGCCTTGGGTTCTAGATGCGAGCCAAAGCACGCCGGACTTATCAATCATTAGATCGTTGATTGAGTTTTCATTAATATTAAACTTACTTTTTTCATAATTTAATATGAACTCTAACTCTTTGGTTTCGCGGTGATAACTAAATAATCCACTTTCGGTTGCTACAAACTCGCCGTAAACAGTATTGGCATAATCCCATATATTATAATCAGGAATTAATGTTGTAACATTTGCTGCAGATATATTTTTGTTATTATCAAATGCTAATTGATACATACCTTCGACAGTACCAACAAGTAATCCTAATTCATTATCAACACTTAAAAATTTGACGTTTATATTATCTATCGTATTTTTTTCAGGGGGATGAAGAGGGATTTTTACAAGTTCTGAATTATCTATATTTGCAGTGTATAAACCATCATTTGTACCAATATATAAAGTGTTTTTATATATCGTTAATGACCTAATGTAGTCCCTTTTATTTGGGAGTGCTAGCTTAAGTGTAAAGTGTTTACTCGTCTCATCAAATGTATATATTTGACCATCTATGGCGAAGTAAAAAGTATCTTGTTGCTGAGTCATTGCGGAGATTGGAGAAAACGTCTTTTTTTCTTTATCTATTTGACCAGAATAGATTTTTTCGGTTTTTAAAGTGAGGGGATCTATTATATACGCACCAGAAAGATCAGTTGAGACAATGATTTTTCCGTCTTCGGCTTTAAATAATGCATAAATATAGTGTTTATCTAAGCCAAAGCCACCATTAAAAGTTTTTACATTATAACCATCAAAACGGTTTAAACCCTGTTGGGTTGCTATCCAAATATAACCAATATCATCCTCTTGAGTCTGCAAAACGTAACTTTGCGATAGGCCTTCGTCAGTAGAAATTCGTTGTAATTGTTGAGCATAGTTTTGTGATGCAAAAGTGCTTTGGATGCATAGTAAAAAAACAATGGTGATATGAAAAAAAAGTTTGCTCAAACGCACTTATAAACACTCTCAGTGGAGGATAGGATGATACTTAGCTAGATAGTAAATATAGCATAAGTTTTTATTTTTTAATTACAAATAATATACGTAAAGTTAAAAGCTCTATTTTCAAATAGTGAGCTAATCTATATAGATAACAGTTAATGTTCATAAGGAGAGTATAGTGGTTTTATCTAATATTGATGCAAAAAATAGCGTGTTATTAATAATAGACTTACAAAAGTTGCTCGCTTCTGCAATTAAAGACTTTCCGAATATTTTAAAAAGTACATTGCAGTTAGCGCAGGCGGGTATTATTCACGGTGTCCCAGTCTTAATAACCGAGCAATATGTCAAGGGGTTGGGCGAGACTAATCAGCAAATTAAAAATACGTTACCTAATGCTACGTATTTTCATAAAACGTACTTTAGTGCGTGTGCAGAGCCTGGCTTTGTTGATAAGTTAAAAAGCTATGGTAAAAAGCAAGTTGTTGTTGTTGGCACTGAAGCGCATGTGTGTGTTTTACAAACATGCTTAGATTTAATAGAAAATGGTTTTGAAGTTATTATCGTACACGACGGAGTTGGCTCGAGAAATCCGCAACATAAAAATTTGGCGATTGAACAGCTACGCCAAGCTGGTTCGGTAATTTCATGCGCTGAAATAGTTATTTTTCAATGGACAAAAAAAGCAGCAACGCCTACGTTTAAAAAAATACTGCCTATAATTAAGTAGACGGCATGTATATAATGTAAATTAAATGTATTATTTTTTGGTGTGTCGGTAGTTTATTATTGTGTTCAGTAAACTGAAACTCGTTTTGATACGTATATTGCAGACTGCTTTATAAAACAACAATGCAAACAACAATTTTAAGGTTCTTATGTCTAGTATTGGCCGGTTATTTACAATTATTTTTAGTCTTTTGTTTGTCGAATCTATCGCTATTGGCTTGTATTTCGACACATTAGCGCAGGCCTTTATGATAGGTTTGCCATTGTGTTTATTACCTATATGGCTTTTAAACACACAAGGGGATAGTCCTGTTACCCCGCATGTGGTAGCTGCCGCCATAATGATGTTTTCTTTTTTGCACATTCAACAAACTTTTGGGTTGATTGAAGTCCATTTTGAAATATTTATTTTAATGCCCATGTTAATTGTTTTTGTACAGTGGCGAGTGTTTATTACTACAATTGTATTTGTAGCTGTTCATCATTTATCTTTTTATTATTTACAAACTCAAAATACAGGATTTTATGTATTTGACCCTGATAGGCTTGCTTTTACTACGGTGCTTATTCATGCTGGATACGCAATAGTTGAAGTGTTAGTTGCAGGCTACATTGCCGTAATGTTGCAACGCGAACGTCGTGCGGGCCTATCTTTAAGTTATGCGACAGAGCAAATCATGCAAGACCCTGAAAATATTAAACTCTCTCTTCGTGCTGATGACACTAAAAGTGAGGCTGTAGCAGGGTTTAACACGTTACTAGATTACTTATCTGATGTTATTAAGCAGGTACAAACTCAATCAGAATCACTGCAAAAAAACTCACAAGAGCTTATACATGTTCATGATCAGCTGGCCGGTGGTGCAGTGCAGCGTACACAACAAACTGATGATATTGCTAATTCTGGCGCTCAAGTTGCTAATGGTTTTAAACTTGTAGAAGAAGAAAGTGAGGTGCTTAAGCGTCAAGTAGACCATATTACACAAGCTGCGAGCGACGCATTAAAAGAAGTACTTCAAACAGATGCTAAAAGTAGAGAGCTGTTAACACTACTTAACCATACTGAAGAAAAAATAAACCACTTAGTGGCAGCGGGCGATGTTATTTCAGGTCTGCTTAATGAAATATCAGGTATTGCTGAGCAAACAAACTTACTTGCTTTAAATGCCGCTATTGAAGCTGCCCGTGCAGGCGAACATGGTCGAGGTTTTGCTGTTGTTGCTGATGAGGTAAGATCTTTGGCTAACCATAGTAAAGCAACAACAGATAAAATTAGTCTAACATTAAAAGATCTTGTTAATAATAGTAAAACGTCAACACAATCAATGAGTCAGTGTGTGAATTTTGTAGTCGATTTAACAAGTATTAGTGCTGCAATGAAAGAGAATATTTCAGCAATGAGCGAGCAAATAGCCGCAGTATCTTCAAGCTCTGATTCAGTTGCACAAGTTGTAGCTGAGCAGGCAGGTAATACTGAGTTAATAGCAAGCAGTACTGATACTATGCGCCAAAATCAGTACCAAGATACGCAAATAGTGCAGCAGTTAACCGCTAAGGTGCAGTTAATCGATGTAAGTATTGATGTGTTAGAGCAAAGCATTGCCAAGTTTAAATAAATCTAACACTTTCGTATTTTCGCTTATAGCTACATGGCTTATTTGTGTTGTTGCAGGGTTAGTTTATTTTCAATTAGAGCAGCTTAAACCGTTTGACAGCTCAAAAGTTTTATTGCAAAAACACTGGTTTAATAACTTTAAAAAGCAATTGGATTGGGTTGATACTGGTGAGCCGTCTTTAGTGCTTATAACAGAAAAAAAATGCGGGTGTACTATACAAGCTAAGCCGCATATTTCATCGTTAACCTCTTTTGCTGCCAATAAAGCTATGAAGGTTGTACAAGTTGAATTAACACCAAAGCTTAAACACGTTATTCCGGCAACGCCTGCCGCCGTTATTATTAATAAAAACGGTGAGTTTGTTTATGCGGGGCCGCTCTCTGAAGGATTAGCTTGTGCCCAAGGAAGTGGTTTTGTTGAAACTGCGGTCACTAATTTAGCAGCAGGTTTTAATTCCAACCTTTTAATTACACAAACCAAGGGATGTTACTGTGTAAATAATGCATAAATAACGTATCGATAAACTAAAGCTCGCACTTAAATCAATAGTTGCGAGCTTTAATATTGATTAAATTGTAACTAAGCCATAAATACCTAATGACACAAACACAAAAGCAGCAATAGCACGTACGGTGTTTAGAGATATTCTTTTTAGTAATGCATTACCAGCGTATATAATAGGCACGTTAGCAATTAGCATACCTAACGTAGTTCCTACTGTTACCCAAAACACAGACTGATATTGTGCGCCTAACAACACCGTCGCTACTTGTGTTTTATCACCAATTTCTGCAATAAAAAATAATACAAAAGCGACTAAAAAAGCCCCGTAGCTATCGTATTTACTACTTACAGCTTCGTCTTTGTCTGGAACTAATAGCCAAAGGCCAACAACAATAAAGCTGATGTTTACAAGCCAAGGTAAATATTCAGAAGAAAAACTATTACTTAACCACTGCCCAAACCACGCTGATAGGCCATGATTGAGTAAGGTTGCGGCTAAAATACCAAGAATAAGCGCGCCTTTATTACGAAAACGGGCGGCTAACAGGAGCGATAATAGCTGGGTTTTATCGCCTATTTCGGCAAGTGTGACAGTGACGGTTGAGGTTAAAAAAACTTCCATTATTGATTCTTACAGGCGGGAATACTAAACCAAGGCAAACAACTATCTCCCGCCATGAGGATAGTGTCTACCTAGGTCTCGCCGATAACGCTTGCTACAACATTACAAACTTACCATGCACATGAGGTGCAATTATGTTGATAAGTTTACTCATTACTGAGCGGGCTACTCCCCTAAGAGGCGGGCATTATTCCACAAAACTTTTGTGCGGTAAATATTATTGACCACTACAAATATAGTTAATTTATTCGGGAGTAATAAAGTTAGCTTTTAGCAATGAGTTGATAGTCAGGAAAGAGCGATAACCGGCCAGTCAAAAGCGATTAAGCATTACATCATCTTTGATTTATCCATAGCCCTCACTGTTAAATGGCATCTCGCGGTTTATTGGTGTGATGAATTTAGATGTGGCGACAAATAAAATAGCGCGAACGAGTTAGCAGCCTTGCTTGCTGCATTAAATCAATGAGTTAACCTGCTTAACTACTCAGGCTAGTCGCGATTGTGCGTGAGAAAAAGATCATTGCTTAACGGCGAAACATTAGGTTTAATAGGTGGATAATAAACGCTGAGTAACGCAGGGATAGCTTAGATACGATAGACACGCCAGTAAAGCTGGCTTGATATCGCTAAGGTCATAAAAAGCAAATTCCCATAGCATAAATAACACCAACTCTGACACACCGAGCAGGTAGCGCCTCAGTCCAACAAGCGATTATGCAACACAAACTGCGTGTCGCATAAATACTAAAATGTTATGGATTAAAGTCGAGTTTGCATGTGTGATTTATTACAAAAATATCAAATTTTAATTGCTGGATTCTTAGGTTTTTCAGGGGTTGTTGTGACAATCTTGGCAAATGGTTTTTTTTCAAGGCAACAGCATAAACGTGAGCTTAATTCGAAAATAGACAGCGTAAGGATTGCTATTCTCTCTGAATTGGAAATAAACCAATCATCATTTGAGACACGAATTGAACAATTGAGCCAGCCGATAAATTCTAATGCTCATATTCCAAAAACTCTTTTTACTGATGTTTATGATACTTTATTAAATCAGGTCGGTTTGCTAAATGACGACCAGGTATCAGCAGTAATAAAGGCATACTTACTCATAAAAGAGTTGCCTTATTTCTTTCAACTATATGCTGATGATTCTAAAGAGGGTTTCGTTATCGTTAAAACAGATAAAAGAAAAGTTATAGCTGAGATGCATCAAATAAGATTAGAACCGATCAAGATGGCAATTTCTAGCTTAAAAAATGCATAATAAAGTCGTAAACGCGGACAAAAAACTGTTGGCTGTTACAACTGCGTTGCCTTTGGAGGAATCGTGGAAAAGCTTTTAAACATGTTTGGTTATTACAAACGTAAAAAGAAAAAAGAATACAAACCAATTCGTTATATTCAATCAGACGAACCAATTGATATTGGTGAAAAATTAAAAGAGCTCATGGTTGAAGGGAATAAATGGGCGAGAGAGCGAAAAAAAGAAGATTATGAACTGGTTGGTATGTTTTTTACTATTGTGCTGCTAATTGAGCATAAGTTGGTCAATCTCCTCAGAGTCATTGATGACGATATCGAAAATAAGATGTTGGGTTCTAAAATAGATGTTTTTAAGGATTTTTTAAAAGTCTACAGACCTGAAGAGGGTGAGGATCTTGAAGATTATCGGAAGTTAATCCAGCCTTTGAATGAGATAAAGAAGTTAAGAAATTCATTGGCTCACGATGTCACTAAACCCAGATTTGAGTATCGAGAACTAATACAAACTGAATTGTACGTAAAAAAACGACGACCTGACATGCATGACAAGTTTAAAGACTGTGAAGATGACAGAGGAAAGTGTTTAGGTCTTCTTGCCACATTTGGTTTTGTACTTTCTTTCGAAATTGCAAAACTGCGGGTAGGTGTAGAGCACTAAGGTTTATAACAAGTGCCTAAACCAAGGGACGCAAAACAGAAGGCTGCGCTCCTTCATTGCTAAGTTTAGCCAGCTATTTTGCGCCTGTTAGGTAAGCGCTATCAATGACCGCTCATGGCACTTTGCCGAAGTTCGGCTTGGAGCGATCAGCTGTCATTCTGGAAATTTGCCGCCCGCTAAGTAAGGCTAAAGGATACTTTCCCCCTTCTACATGATGAAATAACCCATCCTAAGCATAATATATATAGCTAGCAATAACTTATGCTTTTTGTTATTAATAGGAGCTAATAAAATAAGGATGTTTTCACGCTAAAATAGGGAAAGTGTCCTCTGATAAAGCTGTTAACCGTCAAGGGACAATCTCGGAGTATTATGAGTAGTAAAACGAACACATTTGAGTTGTTTAGGTATCAGATTCTTCCTGTAGACCGATACTTTCAAGGTGACTTCTTTAACGGAGTTCATAATGTTGAAGAATTGATCAAGCATAAAAACAAGTTTTTTGCTCAAGCTTTGCTGGGTCAATCAGACTTTTCAAATAAACGGCATAAGACTGTGGTCAAGCAATTACTTCATCACGGTGATTTTTACTTGTATCGAATTGCCCACAATAAGACTCTTCATAGAGAAACGCGTGATTTCAAAGATGAAACAATCGATAGTTGGCCGTCCATTCTCGTTGCGATCTGGAACCATCCCGATAAGCAGTACATAGCTGTTCAAAAAAGAACAACTGCATTTGCAAAGTGTGAAACCGTAGCAAAACTCATACTAGAAAAAATAAAGCCGCAGTTAACTCATTTTCAACTTCGAGCTATATACGAACCATTATTTGAAAAAAAACAATTTTGGACTTTATTACGAAAATATCGTGGCAAAGTAAAATCAGTTGATTTTGAAATAATAACTCCAAATATGGCAAATATCTCAGGGACATTACCTGATGATCTTAAGTTGTTTGCAAAGTGTACAAACTCGACAAGAAACAATTTGAAAATTGAATCTGAGCCTGATTCAGCACTGCATCTTGAAGAGGATAACTCTGCGTTGAAAGGTTTGGTTGACTATAGTAGTGAGGGGGGAGGTAATATTTCACTTAAGATTGATGGCATTAAGAAACATCATCAGACTTCCCGCACAGTCAAAGAAATATCGTTGGGTGAAATGGAATTAACGGGTAATGCGGAACAAATTGCCCAAGTATTAAAAGAGTTGCTCAAATGATAGGACACGTTGTAAAAACCACATTCATTGCCTTAGGGGTTGGCTTCATTGCTGAGCTGACAAACTCATGGCTTGGGTCTGAGTTTTTACATACGTTTTTAGCACAAAACCTATTTACGATACTCATTGCTTTGCTAGCTATTAACGCTACTACGATGGGTATTGTTTTGACTAAAGTTCGTGAAATGGTTGATTCTAAAGGTAGTGCTGGTTGTTTCAAACGTACTCGTGACCAAATGTTACTATCAATAAAAGAACAAATAGCACTGGTCGTCATATCGATCAGCATACTTAGTATTAAAGGTTCAGAACATATTATTGCTATGGAAAATGCTGAACTACTTCTAAATGTTGCCATTATTGGTGTTTTTGTATATTCACTTATGGTTCTTTACGACACAGCAAAGAGTGTTCTTATAATCATCGATTTTGACGGTTAACAAAGCCTTTAAGTCTGATTCCAAACGCGTGCCGAACTCTCCGCTCAAACAAGCACACGTTCACTCACAGATTAAGGCGGCGTTACGAACGTCCGCTCATGGCACAAACCAGAAATAGCGCACGCATTAATTCTATATTTATACATTAAGGTTTCTTCAGACTTAATGTAATTAATTTTCAATCATTCAAATATTTACCTAAACCTAATCTTACTTAGATTTAAGATGGACTCTAGTTAATAAATCTCAATCTAAACGCCAGACCTTGCTTGAAGTTCAAACTATTCTCAAGCTGCCGCGAATTCTCAATTTAAGTGGCGCTGGCCAAAAATGATCAGTGCCATTTAACTTGAGAATCTCAGCCAAGCAATAAAATTTTAAAACAATAACTTAGCTTGTATTTTTATGGGTACTGCGCCTCTTAAATTGAGAATTATTTACAGCTAAAAATTGCTCCAAGACGAATTCTCATCCAGCCAAAAAGTTCTCATCCCGCCTCGAAAATTCTCATTCTGCCGCTGTAGAACTCAAACTTTATTTTAATGGACACTTAATTAAGTAGATTCAGTATTCGGTGAATTAGTGGCGAACACTATAGGCTAATATTTACTTAGTAAAAGTGTAGTAAATCGTGTAGAAAATGGGTTTTTAGGATAAAGAAAAATGATGCCCTTTAAGTGAAAACTAAAATGCAGGTATGCAAAGCTCCATTTACAATGTTGAGTTAGTTTAAATGTGGTGTGATTAAGGTTTAGCTTTAGATGAATTTACTAAACCTTAATTAAAAGAGGGGAAAATAAACTTATTGGTATTTAGTCGGTTAGTCTTGGTCAACTGTCAGTATTGTTATTAATAGAACATAGACAGAGAACAAGTCTCGATCTAAAAAATTAAAGTTGTGGTCATAAAATGCTAAATGCCGAGTGATAGCTGTTTGTTTTGTGTTTTCGCCAACTTCAAAGTGTCATTCTTATATATACGTTTTGAGTCACTGCCATGAATGTAAACGGGTCTGAGCTTACCGGTATTAATCAATCTCATTAGTTCAACCTTTGGTATACCGGTGACTTCAGCTACGTTTGCAACTGACATCGTTTTATCTCTTATAAGCTGAGTATGTAACTTACAAAAGGTGTCGAATGCTTCAGGCAAGACGTATATGGAATGCATCAAGTCTGAGGAAGGTTTATACACTATTGATAAATCTTTATTTTTAGCGGCTATAAGTACATCTGTTATACAGATATTGTGGAGAGCCATTAAACGATATTGCTCAGTAAGGGGAGCGTAATCTTTATCGTGACTGAATTCGGATAAAAAGGTATAAATGCCTGATATTTCAACGCGAGTATCCGTTCTCAAGGCCTTTTTAGAATCAGATCGTATTAATCCAAGTTCATGTAAAGTAACGACTTGTTTAAATGTTATGCCGATGATAGTGGAGGCTGTTTGAGCTTCAAACCAAAGTTGAGTCATAGGATCATTTGAACGAATATACTCGCTATTATACATGCCATATAGTGTGGATAATGACCCCCATTCACATAGCAAATTCTGGACAATAATTTCAATTTTGTGAAATTCAATATTCAACGGCACATCTGTTGGTACTCGTTTGGCCCTTTCATTTAAGAACAATCTAGCACTATCTGGACTATTAAGAATATCAGCCGCTTTATTCAATAATGTAGAGGTAATCTCCTTTGGCGGGAAGCTCGTTCGTGTATTGCTATTGTCTACTATCACCTTCGCTATAAGGTATGCATCGTGGACTTGTTCTTGTGATTTTAATAGCTCATTCAATGGCATGTGTGTTAAACGTAAGCCGCACAAAGGTGATGTACAGCAGCCATTTAGAAGATTAATAGTAAATTGCAGTGGTGCGTTGCAATGAGGGCATTCGGATAACAAGGCACACTCATGAATAATACAGTGGCGTAAAAACGGATTTTGCCATTGGGTCCTAAAATACCCATATTGGTTAACACAATCTGTACAAACCTGTGGCGTTAGCAATCTCGCATGTGTCCAGCACTTTATCCTTAATGATGATAAAGTGCGAGTAGTAGGAATAAGGTGATCAAGGAGTTCGTGCTTTGTTGACCTACCTTTGATAATACTGGTTAGCATAGCTTTATTTAGTACGCGAGACTCTGATTTTACACCGTTTCTTTTAAGTAAGCGAAGTACATAACCAATAGCTGACTCTGCTTCGTAGTACGAGGGTGTTATTGGGAAGCGCATTAGGATAACCTCACTGACTCATATGGTTTACGTACATGGAGCTGACTTCTAAGATTTTTTTCTTGCTCATTTATATATGCATCTAATTGTTCTTTAGTTAAGAGTTCATAATCAAATGGGTTGATAGCTCCAATTGCATATTTCTCAAAGTTTTCAAATAAAGCTTCTAGAAGCTGTTCATAGTTCATTGCTTTTCGAGTGTTATTACGTAAAAACAAATCGCGCATCGTACTCATAGTGTGCTCGCTGTAAGCAAGATAAATACGGTCAAATAGCTCGCTGTGCTTATCTTTTGTTAAGACTGGCAATCCAATGTGTTGAATGAACCAATTACAACAAGCAACCCAGTTTTTCGTTCTAGGAAGGATTGGGTTAATTTCAATGGGGCGCATTTGTCGGCGAGACATCTGCTCGTCATCGTCAAATTTACCGGCAGTCCTACCAAATGTAATAAGGCGCTTAGCACTACTTGTGCCTGCAAAAACAATTGAACAACGGATTTTGTTGCTATCGATAAGGTAGCAAAAATATTTAATAATTCGTTGAAACTCTATCCCATCATAACTCGAGGCAATATTCTGAATTTCGTCCAAAATGATTAGCTCTACTTCTAGCTCTTTGAGCAGTGTGACAAGTTGAGAGTCCAATTCAGCTGCAGAGGCACGAGCATTTTGTGTTGTTCCGTCTAGCTCTGAGATTAAAAAACGAGTTATCTCAGCAGTACTTTTTTTAAACTCCTTAAAAGCCACATAAAAGACTGGCACTGTAGTTTTCTCTGGCGTGGTAACAGGTATAAATTGAGCGTGATACTGCTTTAATATATACGTCTTGCCAGCACCGGATGCACCATAAATAAGTTGAGCTCGTTTATCCTCTGATGGGACGTAATACATATTGTGGGTTTCCGCAATCCTCTGCCATATCTTTTTTTGTACGTCACATGCGAAAATTGTACTAGGCATAGCTACCATTGTTTTTCATTTCCTTCATCATTAGAGCGAGTTGGAGCCATTTCTTTAGTCTGGCTCACCATCGTATCAGCGTAAGTATCTTGTTCACCTGAGTGCGAAATTTGGGATTTAAGGGCATTAACCTTATGAGATTCTTTTATTCGCTCCTCAATGGAAAAGCTCTTTTTCGTATTTTCATTAAAAGATGCTACTTTTGGGCCTCTACGCTGTTTACGTGTGGGCTTTTTCTTGACAAATTCAGTTATTTGACCAACATAGTGGCCTATAGGAGTATGAGAGAAATGCTCTTGATAAATTCCGCATTGGCTCAGGGTATCAGAGCCATTTAACTCAGAAAAACTGACAGGTAATGCTGCATCATAAAGGTCAATATTATCAGCGATTATTTCCACTGGTTTGTCTTCGCCAGGCAGTGTTGCTTGAACTGTTACCTTTCTCGCATCTAGCTTGTCATGAAACACAGAAACAGAGGGGTTTTCACCTAGTTCCATGTCTGTTTTAGTAGCAGCATAGAGTTTTTTCAGCTCATAACTGGAATAATCTTGGCCCAAACACCTGACAGTTCCACGTTGCTGTAATTTATATGCTGCCTTGTCTTGGGACACGTGGAAGCAGTGTTGTAGCTGACCATATGTAAATGTAGGCATAGGCGTATCGATAATTGACTGCTTCCATTTTTCGATAGGAATATGCCGAGCATTTTCATGCTCTATGTGTATGTATTCTGTTATAAATATATTCAGAAGCTTTTTAAAGTCAGATACTTTTATATCCGCGCGTTTAGCTAATGGAATTGTGTCGAGTGTTTTCGGGTTAGTACGTTTGCCAGAATAACTTTGAAATCCAATACTCGACTCTCCGTTTTGCGTCTCAATCTTCATACCTGAAAAAAAGTGATTTCTTAATACGTTAAAAAATGACTCAATGAATGGTTTCTTAGCTGGCTGATTTGATGGCGTATAATGAATATTCAACTCAAGTCGCTCCGCAGCCTTTTTTACCAATCGATTATTAAACCCAGGGCCATTATCCATAATTAATGCAGTCGGTTTACGGCCACTCATTGTAAGATTACTATCCGCCATAAAAATTTGACGTAAAAGGTTAAGCCCACCTGCAGCATTTTCAGCTTCAAAACTGAGCACAACTGAGATAGGTATTCGTGTGTATACGTCTATTGCTACATACAAAGAAATAGGTGGTGTAGGTTGACCTGTTTTGTCATCAATTAAACACATATTCAGCACTACACGGTCGCATTCAACGCGCTGCATTGCGTAATAGGTTTTAATTCGTTTGCGTAGTGTTGTCAGTCGCTTGTTCATTTCTGCTGGTGAAAGCCCTTTATAATTGTCAACGTTTTCAGCATCAGTGAGTTCTCCTAACCGCCGGTAAAAGGTGCGTTGGGATGCAATTTTAATATCATTATTTTTTAAGCTCGCCTTTTTAGCTTCTAATTTATAATTTCTGTAATATGCGCCTTTAAAAGTGGAGTTATTACACGAATAAACGGTAGAGACATAGTGCTGAAGGAAGGCTTCAGTGGCCGCATTTAGCCTTACATCACTAGTGCGTTTTTGCTCAGCAAGCGCCTCATCATTAAAATCAGATTGAACCCATGAGCGCCAATGACGACAAACTGTTTTCCATTTAAGGTGGACTGTGGCAATAGTTGCAGGATGTTCACTTTCGACTCGTTTTATGAGTTCATTATATGTTTCCTGGGTTGTAGCAGGGTATCCCTCACTAACCAGCGTTTTCAGCATAGACATGTAAATCAACCGTGAAGCAACGGTTGATTTTTGATATTCAGTTAATTCAATATGTGGGTGCTTTGAGCTTCTTAATAAAAAGACTTGAGCATCGAGGGACTTTTCAAACTCTTTTCGAGGTAATAGACGTTGTTTTGTCTCTTTGCCATCACCTGAAAGTACTATTCCTGTACTGTCAGCAAACTTAATAGACTCAACGTTACCGTATCTATTAGTAATGTCGGTGCCCGCACTATATCCCATCATCCGAAGTAAACTCGCGTCAAAATGGTAGAGACGGTTAATGGCTTTTGCATATCGAAGTTGTATACATTTGAAGCAATGAGCCCGTACGCCTCCGATATCGGGCAACTAGCAATACCTTCTAAACTTTCGATGAGTTCTCCGAAGGTTAGTTCTCCAGTAGGAAGTATTGTTAATGGAAATGATGGCTCTGAGTAATACATTGTGATCAGATTCAGGTTCGCCATAAAAATGGTATTAAGTTTATCGACGATGATGAGCCGTATACCTATTTGTGCCGTTTTTCGAGTGTATTCGTTAAAAAGGTGAATTTTGGAGCGATAGTTGTCATCCACCTGTGATTCATGATGAATTTCAATATATTCAGCGAAACCGGAACGGTATAGGACTAAAAAGTCGGGTGTATATCGACGAACTTTTTTGTCTATAGTGACTTCAATTTGTTCAGGTTGGGTGGCAAACATCTTCACATTAGGGTCACATTCCAATCTAAATGCCTGGATCAGCTCCTGAAATGACTCGGGATTAAGTACGCACTGATTTTTTTGGGAGTAAAATCGTATAACAAACCGACCTCTGTGAACGTTAGCATTCGTCTTTGTAACCGTCATAATTTCGCCTCCCAAAAAATAAATGTCTTTACACTATAGATAATAACCGTTAAATTAAAAGGTTTTATTGTGCTTAGGTTGGTGTTTGTAAGCATTTTTATAATATTCCTTTCGTCATAATTAGGCTTATCAATCCTTGGAGCCGATGAATATTTTGTATTTTTTTCAAGGGTTTATCTCACTTCAAAATTAAAAAGTTAAGTCCAATATTTTTTCTATGAGCAAATTACTTATTTTTAAGAAACTTTTATCTTTGAAATAATATAAAGGTTTCTTAATTTATTCTGCCTTGCTAATCGCGACTAAAAGCTTCAATTTTTTGCTTGAAGTATCGCGCTTTCAAATAAATTCCCAGTGCTAACTAATACTCAATGGAACGCTTGATTTTTAACCGCTGAAATTTGCATTGCTTAATCCATCAAAGGCGACTCTTTTTAAAAGGCAGTCGCTATGATTGCAGATAATGCAAAAATAAAGAAGAATAAACTGGTCTGACCTCTCCACTAACTTCTTCAAGCTTGCTTTGATTTTCACGGTAAAATCGCCGAAAATGCAGCTTATTGGTTGTGTTTGTTGTTTTTGTGAACGCAGTATTAATGTGTGCTTGTTGCTCTTATGTATCTTTTTTAAGATAAAGGGGGTTATTCTCGTTTATTAAGTTAAGGTTAATGGAGATTTTGAACTTATTTTTAATGTTAAAGAGATGGAGCTTCATATGAAACATAGGCCAGAAGGCTGGGTTGTTTTAACGTTTCAAACTATTGATAGCAAACCCTGCTATGTGTTGTTTTGTTCGTGGAGAAATGATGATGAATGGAGAGTAAGCTCAGGTTCAATGGTTCTACCTCACTTATCACCCTGTGGGAATTACTGGATTTGGCCCCAAATATCAGGCTCTGTATATGAGCTTCCCGTTGATGAAGAAAATGGCTATACCTTCTACACTGGCGCCGTATTAGATGAATTGTTAGTAAAAGGGTATCGCGATGGCACTAAGCTAAAACGCATTGCACTTAAAGATATTATGGAAGATAAATAAGGCGATTAGCGCCTTCTGATCTGTCTATTTATTTTACTTTTGAAGGTCATAGGCTCTATACAACGTTAGATACTGAGGGGCTTTGGTAAGCAAAGGTGAGAAATTTTATGATGGAAATATTGCTAGTTCTACACTAAAAGCTAATGAATGAATACAGTAAAAGCTAATGAATGAATACAGTAAAAGCTAATGAATGAATACAGTAAAAGCTAATGAATGAATACAGTAAAAGCAAAGAAGTGAGTACTTAGCGGCATTAGAAGTGGCAAGTGTAGAGAAAAATATTACCCCGTTTACAAAATTTATAGCCTCATTAATATAGTTATAGCTTTCTGAAAAAGCTAAACTTTTGTAATAGAAGAGAACAATTACCTAAACAATGAAAAATCACTCAATAAGCAAAGAAGATTAAGTTTCATGAATAGGTAATTGGGCTATTTGTTCAAACTTCTGTTTGTGTCAATAGTGTACGCTGCAACATTAACCTTGTTAGTTTATCGTTTGATGAAGCTAAGAGCTTTAATTCTTTGTTCTAACATAACATATTCACATTCCATATTTGCAACCACTGAACCGGTTCCCATATTAGCACCGATAGCACCTAAATAAAGCGAACAATGGGAATTTAAATAGGTTTTAAAATTTTCGGTATTCAGAGAGAATTCTTTACCTAGACCTCGAGAAATACCAGTCTCTTCTTGACTAACAACAATAGCATTTACTTCAGCCGTAATAATCCTTAAGTCTCGTTTTTTTTCTTCGATGAGCTGATTTAAACAACTTTCTTTTTCATACTTTGATTGATGTGATTCACAAACGGATAGCTCATTGTTAGCAAATGCACTGCTCGATAATAATACTAATATAATTAATCCATATTTCATTTAAATTCCTTAGATCGTTTTATAATTCTATAGTTTAGATAAAAACTATAACCTCAATAAAGAGGCTAAAATATAAGCGAAGTGAGATAGCCCACTGTCTTTATTCCTATTAATTACTTGTTAGCTCTTGTGTACAACTCTATCACAGCTATAAACGATACCATCGCTTTCTGATTTAAGCGTTAGCAGAGTATTACTTAGTACTAATACTTCTGATGATTCACTAATATTTTGTGGCATTAGACTTTCCAAGTTCAATAACTCATCAAATTTAGGGTGACTTAAGTTTACTAACTTTATTTCTGTAGACGTTTCGATTAAATACCCATTTTGGTATTCCCAGTTTGCACTGGTAGCTATTGAATATTCTATTTCCGGTAACTCATGTGCTTTGTAAATTAAAGTGCCGTAACTATTTGATTTACCGTTACGCACATAATTGACCTCATAATCAAGATCCACTTTCCCCCCTTCTTCTTCAAAAGATAAACTGCAATGCCATAGTCCGTATAATTGGGTTTGAAGAAAATAGTTACCTACATGTTCTGAAGTGCTACAGCCAGTGGTAATAATTACACTAGCGATCAGAGGTAAAACTTTTAAGTGCTTCATGTGTATCCTTACAGTTGATTGAAATAGCTAACAGATTTATCTGAGCTGAGGACACTTTCCCTATTTTAGCGCGAAACGTCCTTATTTTATGGGCTTATATTAATAGCAAATAGTGTAACTTATTGCCAGCCATAAATATTATGCTCAGCAGAGGTTGTTGTACTCTGTAAAAAGGGAAAGTGTTCTCTTAGTATCGCTTAGCTAATGCCAATTAATCCTGAATGACTAGTTTTCGCTCTTTGCCGAAGTTCAGCGTATGATAGGGATGTTCCTACAGTATGGTATTGAGAATAATACGTTAAATTGTAAGGACGATGATGTCGAGTCACAAAACTTTTGTATAGCATTAGGCTCACAGGATTTAATAGTAATAGAAAATAACAAAGATAACCGAATTAAATAAGCGTGGTATGAATGTAACCAGTTTAAGCATTTACGACATATAACTACTTTAATAGCTGCGATACTAGATTAATTAAAAATAGAGACAATTGGATTTACCACTCACAGATGCCAATGGATCCTTTGAATATCAAGTCCCCGTCATGTGAGAGCTTGTTGTAGTTGAGTCGCGAGATATTATGTCTGATTTGAGCACTATTTAAATAAGTTGAGAATGTAGTTGAGTATAAAATTATTATTTAAGTTGCTAGTAGTTTTTTCGTTTGCCTTTTCTTTTGTTGTTTTGGCAAAAGATGTAAGAGTTAAAGGTTACTATAAAAAAAATGGAACGTATGTAAAACCTCATTACAGATCATCACCAGATAGTTCAATTAACAATAATTGGACAACTAGAGGGAATGTAAACCCACATACAGGTACTGACGGTACAAGGGCTAGGCAATATGAATGGGATTTAGGAAGTACATCCTACTCAGGTGAGAGTAATAGCTATAATGGCGATGTATATGATGATACCTATCATTCAGGCATGAATAACCATATGGATCATCCTTACTACCAATCTGAGCTTGATGAAGTTGAAAATGTTGTTAATTCAATAGGTGATGAGGTACTGGCGGAAGGTGCCTTGAATAGTAAGCCGACTAAGAATAGTTCTAATACATCTGCTAATCAGAATGATGAAAGCGACCAGTATATGGGCGATGTATATGATGGCACTTACGATTTGGATGAGTATAACCATACTGAGAATCCTTACTATCAATCAGAATATAATGAGACTGAAGGTACTATTGATTTAATAAGTGATAAGGAACTACCTATGGTAAGTTTAAGTGATAACCAAATTGATAATAATTATGCGATTAAGGCTACTGGTCTTTTCATCACTATAATTACATTACTAATTTTTGGTTTTGCTATCTCTAAGGGGAAATAAACAGTCTAGGGTACTTAAATTTGTGAAAAGAGCACAATAGGCTGACAATGGTTTTTTGTTACACCGTATTTTTTGGTTGATCTAATAATTATTATAAATCAATTTCTTAAGGTGTAAATCTGGTGGTTGCAGGGGCTACCAATAAAATCAAAAATCTAAAGCAATATTAGTGACTCTTTTATGCCTGCGTAGGTCAGATAAGCGAAGCGCCATCCGACACGGTAGGATACCTTACCAATTATTATCAATATTTTATGTTGTCGAGTGGCTGGAGAGAGCCAAAATAAAACCTCGAAAGGTTGCTCATATAGCTATCTAGATTAAAGCTATCAAAAAACATAAGTATATTTCCTATAACTACCTCTGAAACCCTATAAACGGAAGTTTGCTTCCGAAATATAGCAATATTGGCCTAGAAACCGGAAGTTTACTTCCGTTTGTACTTTAAGATTATAAGCCGGTATTGTAGTGGCACCTCTAATTTGGCCACCTAATTAGAGGTGCTATCATGCACCTAGTCAGATTTGCGGAAAAAGTATGTAAACCTCACCAACTGTCAAAGGTCTGAGTTTCTAAATTATCTAGCCTCTACTCGTTCTTCATATACGTATTGCTGCAATGAATAATCATCTGGATTGTAGTGGTCAACTAATTTTGGCCACAGTTTTAGAATCTTTGTATCTGATCTCAGATTCATTCATCTCTTCAAAATGAGCAGTTTTGAAGTAGTGCAGTGGTTTTGGTCATCCGTTAGCGATACTTTCCAAAGTTTGATAGGTATTAATTAATGGCAATTGTTCATTTCGATTACATTATGAATAAAAGCTTTTTCAACTTTACTTTCATTTAAAGCATATTTTGTTTTGATATAGCCCCATCTTTTTAAGTATTCGCAATGAAATAATTTACTTGATGGCATCCATTCTTGTGGTGGTTTCGCGACTTTAGACTGATTTGCATTATCTTCTACAGCAATGAGATTTTCAAAATCATTTGCAAATGTCCTTTTTTGTTCTCGGCTCCAATATGGACTTCCCAGAGTTTGCTAGACACCCAATCAGTTACATTGTAACTTCTAATTAGAGGTGTTTTATGAGCAAAGGCAAACGGTATACCCAAGAATTTAAAATAGAAGCAGTTAAACAAATAACTGAACGTGGTTATTCAGTTGCTGAAGTATCAGAACGATTAGATATTTGTACCAAAACGTTATATCACTGGCGAAGCCAGTTATCAGAGAAACCCAAACAAACCAAATCATCAGATGAACTGCTAAGGATCGCCAAGCTTGAGGCCGAGCTAAAACGTGTCACGGAGGAACGCGACATTCTAAAAAAGGCCGCAAGGTACTTTGCCAGCAACCCGAGTAAAGTACGCTTTTATTCGTGAGCATCAAAATGAGTTTTCTATTGTTGCGATGTGTAAACTATTTAAGCTACACCGCAGTGGCTTTTATGCGTGGTTAAAGAAGCCATTGAGTGATAGAGCAATCGAAGATAATCGTTTGCTTAAGCTTATTAAAGAGTTTTACGTTGCCAGTGGTGGCACTTACGGTAGTCCTTGGATACACGCAGATTTACGTGAAGCTGGTGAGCAATGTAGTGTTAATCGCGTAGCTAAGATCATGCGCCAACATAAACTCAAAGCGCAAATAGGTTATAAACGTCGCCATATTAAAGGCGGTAAAACATCACGCATTGCAGATAACTTGCTAGCTCGTCAGTTTAATCCTCCTGCGCCGAATCAAACTTGGGTAAGTGATATTACTTATGTGAGAACCTATGAAGGCTTCTTATATGTAGCAACTGTCATGGATTTATTCTCTAGGCGCATTGTAGGCTGGTCGATGGATAAAAACATGGACAAGCACTTAGTAATTAAAGCATTGCTCATGGCAGTTTATCAGCGCCAACCCAAAGCTGACGTAATGGTACATAGTGATCAGGGAAGCCAGTATGGTAGCGCTGATTACTTAGCCTTTATGAAAGAACATAACCTTAAACCTCAATGAGTCGAGCTGGGAATTGTCACGATAATGCAGTTGCTGAAAGCTTTTTTGCAACGATTAAAAAGCGGATAATTAAAAGGAAGATTTACTCAACACGTAATGATGCGAAAGCAGAGATATTTAATTTTATAGAAATGCTTTACAATCCGAAAAAACGTCACTCGCATACAGGCGGTGTTTCACCTGCTAAGTTTGAGGAAGCTACTACTCTGAATTAAGAACTGCCTAGCGAAAGCAGGGAAGTCCACATTCGCTTTATTAATGCCTCTGCACACTAAAATAATACTAGTCATAAAAGAAAAGCGTGTTGATTGTGAAGAGTTAAGTCATTCATAACTTATCTTATATTCTACTAAAAACTCAAGCATAATTTAGTATCTAAACGTTAGCTATACTATCAATGTCTTGAATGAAGGCTTTAAGCAAATTGAGGCGGTTAAGTAAATCTCTTGTATCTTCTTTTGTTATTTCTAGTAAAGAGTAAGAATTTTGTTTTTCAAAAAATACTGGGTATCTTAAATTATTATGCAGATGATTATACCGTGTTATACCTAAAACATGTTTCTTTAATTGTTGATTAACTTGAGATTTTATAGTCTCATTCGAGCTAACCACTTCAATTAAAAAGCTAACAGCATCCTCCACTGAATGGCTTCTATTTTTGTCCCTAAAAAACTTATTATTCGCATCAACTAAAGTAAATATTTTTGCTCTAATTAACTTTTCCATTGCTTGTAGTATGTGGTAACAAGATTCTCTATAAGACCCAACTTCAAACAACAGTATTGCAACCTTCTCATCTGATTCAGCCAATTGCTTATACGATAAGGAAGCGTTAGCATTATAACTAAACCTACCAATATGTTTTTGCATTATATTCCTAATAAATTCTAATATCTTACCATAATGATATGTTTTAGTTACAAGTTTGTAACTTAACCCGTTAGTATTTTGTGGGGTAAGCTTGTTATGCATAATCGTTTATTACATTCGAACATCAGTTCTTCATATGTCAGAGTTGGTCCTCTTTGCGTAAAGATGTTTTTTCCAAGGTTACATCTGCATTACTGTGTGTATGTTTTCAGTTAATCTTAATTTAGCGATAATTTTCATCTAAGCCAACTAATATTCTGTACTTGATATTCGTAAATTTCTAGTGCCTTAGAGCATAAAATTAAATACTTTGCTCAGCGCATCATTATCCGTTTTTAACTTTTCGTAATACTTACTAGCCATAACGCTGCAATCCACTTGAGCGAATGTTGAGTTACCCTGTCAAACTTAATTTTACTGAAAAGTTTAGTCTCCCATTAACAGGTAGATAATTAATATTAAACATTGTTTTTCATAAATTTAATCATTCGAGAATCGTTCAAAATATCATGATCAAGTAAGTCCTTATTTTTATTTAAGTATTTTTTAAGTGGTGGTCTTGAGCGATAGTATGATTGATAATCACCATTTAAAGCTGTTTTTATTATGAAATCCGAGTACCTTAATGCGTTTTGTATATCATTAAGTTTTGCTTTTTCTGAATCATTTTTATTAATTAAACTTGGGTTTAAAGATGAAGTTGTAATTTGGGATTCCCAGTATTTAATTACATTTTTCACCTTCTCTGAGGTTATTATGGACATAGGGTTTTCTTTATGTTCATCAAATAAGTCAAAAGCAACTCTTTCAAGCTCTCGAAAGTTACCTTCCCATTCATGTTTACGTAGTTCCAGTAATGCATCTTTCTCAAGAGTTGGAAAATAAGATAGTATTTTTTCTATTTTTCCTTCTAGAATATCTTCAAAGGTAACAGCTTCTAAACTTTTCCATAGGTAAGTGGATAAAAGATTTCTTAAATATCTATTTTCATGATCTACTTTAAGTTTTTCACTCAGAGAAGGAAATGACTCTATATGACGAATTCGGTAAAGGATATCTTTGCGTAGACGGTTTTGTTGAAGTAATGCGCTTATATTTTCGTTAATAGCTAACACAACTTTCACCTTGAAGGACTTTCGGTTGCTATCATCGCCAATACGAGCAACCTGAATGTTGTCTGAAACAGCGCTTAATAAATCAAGTAATTGAGCCTGAAATGTTACGGGTGCTGATTGGAATTCGTCTAAGAATAATACACCATTGTTTGCGTCCTCAAACCAGCCTGCACGTCCTTCTTTGTTCGCATCGGTGAAAGCACCTTTAACATAGCCTTTCATCCGTGCCTCCAGCAAAGATTCACTTATCGATGAAAGATTAATTTCTACAAACGGTTGATTAATTTGATGAGAGGATAACAAGCGTGCGGCATATGATTTCCCAGATCCAGTCGGACCCGATAATAATATCGTACCACTTTTGGTTTTCCAGCTACCTTTATTTTTACCGTATGTTGATATCATATTTTTATGCAATTGCCCAATAAGTGAAAAGAGTGGGCTGGTACTTTCATCTTCTACAGGTAAAGAAAGAAATACCCATTTCAGTTTTCCGTCCGGTTGCAAATGATTAAGTAGCTCATTGATGTCTTTCGAAAGCTTATCTATGAATGTTTTAACTTTTGGTTTTGCTCTAATAGACCAACTGCTTGGAAATACGAATGCCACTTTAAGATTGCAGATTTTTTTTGCTTCGTTTATGAGATCGTTTAAAAGACGAGTATCTCGGTTTCCCATAGACTTTGAGATAGTTATATTTAGAAACTCACTGGGAGCAATTTCCTGTATAGCTGCGGCATAAATTTCATTACCATCAAGTTCCAGGTAATCAGTCTCCTCCCTAGCAAAAACTTTACTTACGGCAATACTCCATAGAATTTTATCTGCTGCTTCCACTAATGCTTTTATAGGATTTCTTTCTATTTCAATAGAGTTCCAATTTATGCATCTATCT